>RFVQ01000296.1 GCA_009922495.1 Chitinophagia bacterium | reverse complement strand
TCTGGATTGGCATTGGTAAATCCATAAGAGAAACCACCCCCACTCGCAAAATTGTTCACGAAAACTGATTGTGTTGAATAAGGAGTATTCAGCCTAGCAGTGCTGGCCAAAGATGTTCTCAGTTTCCAGTAACTGAGTATATCACTGTTCTTCAGTTCCTTGATAATGTCACTCATGATCAAGCTCAAGCTACCTCCGGGATAATCATAATTTCTGTTTTTCTCGGGAAGTGTGGAGGCTGATTCAAAGCGATGCGTATAGTTCAGAAATACCATGTTTCGGTAGCTGACAGCCGCTTCACCGAAATAGGCCAATTGTCTCAGGATCTGTTGGTTGTATTCACCGAAGTAATTGCGGAGTAGGCGTACCCTTGAATTGGGTGCTGTTATGCTCGAATCAAAGGATTCAGTGGTAGAAAGTGTATTACCTGTGATGGCAAACATTCTGGTTTGGTAATCCTGCCACATGGTTCCCACCATACCCCTGAAACTGAAATCACCCACTTTCTTTCTAGCAGTGGCGGTGATGGTATGATTATAACCGCTGTATTTGCGCCAGAAATTATCCAGTGTACCCTGAACAGCAGCGCTCAGATAATAGCTCTTTGGATGGTATCGCATGTACCCATCGATGTTGTAGGTATCATATCCAAATCTTCCTTGAATGCTCAGCCAGTCGGTTGGATTGATGTTGATACCGAGGGAGGAAGTAGCCCTTGTTGTCACATCCTTTGCTACGTTGTTATACACGTTGAAGAAAGGATTGTCGTAATCTGAGTTGGGGTTGCTGCTGAACAAGGGAAGTTTATCGCCCGTTACAGGGTCTTCATAGTTGAGTACATTGTTTCTGTTGGGCCAAATCAGCAAACTCAGCAAGTAGCCACCTGCAGAGCGCAGCACCTTGTTGTTTTCACTTTTGGTGATCGCAATGGAAGGAATGATTTCTACATACCGGCCGATCTTGGTAGTATTGGAAATGCGCAGGTTATAGCGTTTGAAATCGTTGTTGGGAACAACACCTTGCTGATCGAACACTGATCCTGAAACGCGGAAGAATGATTTTTTAAAACCGAAGTCCATTCCCACGTTATGGGTTTGGGAGATTCCGGGTCTGAAAAACAACCCAACATTGTCCCACAAAACAGTGGTATCAGGATAAGCAGGCCCGAAATACCTGAAGATACTGGAGGGAACACCATTGGTTCCATTGCTGTATCCATCAATCGTTTCAGGGAAACGGGTCAATTTTGAAACCCTGAAACTATTGTCATATTGCATTTGGAATTTGCTTGTCTTGGCTCTTCTGGTGGTGATGATGATCGCACCGGAGCTGGCCTGGCTTCCGTACAAGGCAGTGGCTTCAGGGCCTTTGAGTACCGTTACATTTTCGATATCACTTGGATTCAGGTCTGCGATCCTGTTCTGGTAATCACTGTTTCGGTTGGGTCTGTCAGAGGCAAGACCAATTCCACGGCCACCATCTGAGTTTTCATCCACCGTTTGGTTATCCATTACGATACCATCCACTACAAACAAGGGTTGGTTGCTCATGGAGAGAGAATTGAATCCCCTCAGCACAATAGAGGAAGAGGCACCCGCCACACCACTGGTGGGATTGATGGTCAAACCAGCAACGCGACCCTGTAAACTGTTTACAAAGTTTTCACGCTGCGTCTCTTGAATATCATCGCCATCAACTTTCTGAGCAGAATATCCCAATTCCCTGGGGTTTCTTTTGATATCCATGGCAGTTACCACAACACCTTCCAAGGTAGACTCATCCTGAACCAGTTTTACGCTGATCGTAGATAGATCACCTACTTTTACCAGTTTGGTGATAAAGCCTACTGAACTGATCAACAGGTTTTCCCCTTTGTTAGCAGCAATACTGAATTCACCCTTTTCATTGGTTTTGGATGCCCTGGAAGTCTTGTCGATTCCAACAGTGGCATTGGCCACCGGTTGGTTGTTGGGTCCCAA
>RFVQ01000295.1 GCA_009922495.1 Chitinophagia bacterium | reverse complement strand
TCATAAGTGATCACCAATGCCTTTCTCGCTTTCATCACGGCCCAGGTGGAAGTTCCCACCACCGCAACATTGTTTTTGAAAACCACCACATCGGTAACACCGGGCATGGCCTTTGCTGTTTTGTCGTTCACCGATTTGATCTTGGTGCCAAAAGCAGGCGGACGCTGGATCACCGCGTATGACATGCCCTCGCGGTAGAAATCCATTCCGAATATTCCTTTGCCGGTAACGATATTTTTGTTCTCAACATTTCTTATTCTGCTACCGATAAACTTGAATTGCTTGGGATCTTTCAGGGGCACATCCTTCGGTACTGCCAGTTTGGAAGCCGCTTCTACCAACTCCCCATATCCGGCTTTTTTACCGGTTGCCTTGTGCAACACATATCCATTGTCGGTACTGCATTCAGACACAGGTACCGACCATTTTTCTGCTGCAGCTGTCATCAACATTAGTCTTGCTGTTGCACCCGCCGTGCGCAATCTTTTCCAGGAATGCGGAACGGCTCCGCTTCCTCCCGTCAACTGACGATCAAACTTTGTGGTATCCAAGGCTGCCTGCACCACCACCACTTTGTTCCAATCCGCATCCAACTCATCCGCCACGATCATCGGGAAGGAGGTCTTGATGTTCTGCCCCAATTCTGGATTGGGGGATGCAATGGTCACCTTGCCGTCTGCGGCGATGGATAGATAACTGTTGAAATTATGGAGATTGCCTTCGATGACCTGTCCTTTGATAGGGCCGGCCGAAGCATCCTCAAACAATGTGAAACCCAGGAGGAGTCCGCCTCCGGTGATGGATACCTTTTTCAGGAAGTCCCTTCTTTCCTCGTGCATAACTTGTTCCATGGTTATTTCGTTTTTTGGCTTGCAACAATAACGGCTTCGCGAATACGGTGATAGGCAGCACAACGACAAAGATTGCCATTCAAAGCGGTTTCTACCTGCTCGGGGGTGGGCTTGGGATTCTTCTTCAACAGGGCAGCAGCCGTCATGATCTGTCCGGCTTGGCAATAGCCACACTGGGGCACATCCACCTCATCCCATGCCAATTGCAGGGGATGGTCCCCCTTTTCAGAAAGTCCCTCGATGGTAGTGACTTTAGAGGTGCCAACAGAAGACACAGGTGTTAAACAAGCCCTGGTGGCAATCCCATTGAGGTGAATGGTGCAGGCTCCACAGGAACCGACACCACATCCAAATTTGGTTCCCACCAGCCTGAGGTTATCGCGCAAAACCCAGAGCAGGGGCGTATCTGCAGCCACATCAACTTTCTGTGGCTTCCCGTTGACATTGATCGTATATACCGGCATGGCTTTTTCTTTTCAAATTAAACACTCGAAAAATGGAATCAGTTTATTGTTTAAGGAAAACTTTTGAATAATTGATTTTCAATGCATCCATGTGAGGAAGATGGGCCTCCAATCGCTTTTTGAAAGCAGGATAATCCTTGGGGGCCTTGGGCGACCAGGCTACTTCCGACAAAGCCAGTGCTCTGGGATAGGTCATGTACTCCGCATACTCAATATTATTGATGTATTCGGTCCACACATTGGCCTGTATGCCCACCACATGTTTGGCTTCTTCTGCTGTGAGTTCGGGGAGATCCGGTTCGAAGGAATAGCATTTGGACAAAGGCAGGTTGCCTCCGATGGCCAACGGCTCTGTCTTGGAATCCGCCTGGTAATAATCCAGGTAGAAGAAACTGTTGGGCGACATCACTACATCATGGTTTTGTTTGGCCGCTTCCACACCACCCTTCACACCACGCCAGGACATCACCATGGCATTGGGTGACAAGCCTCCCTCAAGGATCTCATCCCATCCCAACAATTTCTTTCCTTTGGAAGTAACGAACTTGTCTATCCTGCGGATGAAATAACTCTGCAGTTCATGCTCATCTTTCAATCCCAGTTTTTTGATCAGGTCTTGGCAAAAACGGCTTTCCTTCCACTGGGTCTTGGGACATTCATCACCAC
>RFVQ01000294.1 GCA_009922495.1 Chitinophagia bacterium | reverse complement strand
GCCGATGTACTCGCCTATGCGCTGCTGATTGCCAAGCATTACAATCTCAATGTGGAGGACATCGTACTGGATAAAATTGCCAAAAATGCCCTCAAGTATCCAGCCGACAAAGCCAAAGGATCTGCCAAGAAATATACCGAGCTATGATCGTTTACCAACAGTATTGTGAGACCTTCATGGCCGATGTGCGCGAAAGCAACATCGATTTTGTAATCCATCAGCAGTTTCAGCAAAAACTAAATCACCGCACCTCAGAAAACGAGGTGAACAGCTGGCGAAACTCCATGCAGTACATGAAAAATGTACTAGAGGTTGCTGACGTGCCCCGCGATGCCATGGTAACCATCGAATGTCAGATCCCCCAAACCTCCAAGCGCATCGATTTTATCCTGACGGGCCTAGACGCTGAGCGCAATCAAAATGCCGTCATCATCGAGCTAAAGCAATGGAGCGAAGCGGAAGCAACCACCAAAGATGCCGTGGTCCGCACCTTCGTTGGCGGAGGAATCCGAGAAGTCAGCCACCCCTCCTACCAAGCCTGGTCTTACGTGGATTTGCTGAAAAACTTCAACCGTTCGGTAGAGGAAAACAACATCCAATTATCGCCGTGTGCTTTTTTGCACAACTGCGAAGACAAAACAGCACTTACCCTACCCTTTTATCAGCAGCACATCACCAAAGCTCCCTTGTTTTTCAAGCGCGATGTGAGGGCCCTTGCCGATTTTATCAAGCGGTTTGTAAAATATGGCGACACGGAAAACATCATGGAGATCATCGAAAATGGTGAAATCAGACCGAGCAAAGCATTGGCTGATTCGGTGGTTGCCCTGTTGAACGGAAAGCAAGAATTTACGCTGATCGATGACCAAAAAATCGTGTATGAAACGGCCTTACAACTGGTTAACAAAGCGGTCACAGAAAAGCAAAAACAAGTTTTCATTGTGGAAGGCGGTCCGGGCACCGGCAAAAGCGTGGTGGCAATCAACCTGTTGGCCAAACTCACCGGCGAACAGAAACTAACCCACTACGTCAGTAAGAACAGCGCACCCAGAAGCGTGTATGCCGAAAAACTCAAAGGCTATCGCACCAAATCCAGCATCGACAATTTGTTTAAAGGATCTGGCTCCTACATCAAAGCAACACCCAACCAATTTGCCTGTTTGGTGGTGGATGAAGCCCATCGATTGAATGAGAAAAGCGGACTGTATGGCACCGATGGCGAAAACCAAATCCTTGAGATCATCCAAAGCGCTCGGTGTTCTGTATTTTTTGTGGATGAGAATCAGCGTGTCACACTCAAGGACATTGGATCAAAGGCGGCCATTTGGGATTGGGCGGTGCGACAAGGGGCGGAAGTCACAGAAATGAAATTGGAGAGTCAATTTCGATGTGGCGGAAGCGATGGCTATTTGGCATGGTTGGATCAGGCATTACAAATTAGGCCCACGGCGAACACGGACCTTACAGACATTGGCTACGAGTTTGGGGTTTGCGATTCGGCCACGGCGTTGAGACAGCTGATCGTGGAGAAGAACAACCTTCCCAACAACACGGCGCGATTGGTGGCGGGTTACTGTTGGAAATGGAACAGCAAGAATGACGCTTCGGCTTTCGATATCGAATTCCCTGCTGAAGGTTTTCAAATGCAATGGAATTTGGCTTCGGACAGTAGTTTGTGGATTGTGAAAAAGGAATCAATCGATCAAATTGGCTGTATTCACACTTGTCAGGGCTTGGAGATCGACTATGTGGGGGTAATTATTGGTCCCGACATGGTGATACGGAACGGCAAAGTGGTGACTGACCCGAGCAAGCGGGCTAGCTCGGACAAGAGCGTTTTTGGTTGGAAGAAGTTGATGAAGGAGGAACCGTCTCGGGCCGCTGCGGAATTGGATTTGATTATCAAAAACACCTATCGCACCTTGATGACCCGTGGGATGAAGGGCTGCTATATTTTCTCCGAAGACGAGGAAACGAGGAATTGGTTTCGGGGGATGACATAAATAAAA
>RFVQ01000293.1 GCA_009922495.1 Chitinophagia bacterium | reverse complement strand
GATCGCTGTAACAGCCATTGCTGTTTTTCACTTTTAGCGAAATGGAATAGCTACCCCATTTGCTGTATATATGCTCTGCAGATACAGCGGTTAAGCTGTCTGGTTTGCTGCCATCTCCATAATCCCATATCAATTGGTTGATCTGTCCCCCGTTGGCCACTGATAAACTGCTCAAACTTGTTTTATTTTTTTCACACAAAAGATTTCCAATGCTGAAATCCGCTGTTGGTAAAGGCCAGACGGTGATTTTCTGTGTTGCGGAATCCCGACAACCGGTGTTGGCTGCTGTGTAAACATATTGGATGATATGATCTCCGGTTCCTGCCTTGGCGGGATCAAAACTGCCCGTCGCATTGACACCATTGCCCTTGTATACAAAACCACCTGGAACTTTTGTATCAAAACTTGTTTCAAGGATCTGTCTTGCAGCAGCATTCAGGCAGATCGAGGACAGTGGATTGAAGCTGACCTTGGGACTGGCATAGATGGTTATTTCCTTGGTGAGGGTCTTGCTGCAGGACAAGGCATCACCGGAAAAAGCACGCAGGCTGATCTTTATCTTTTTCTCCAGGGGGAACTGAAAGGAAGGGTATCGGATGGCATATTTTTTTCCGATCAATGGATTCTCATCAATCGTCTTCAGGGTTGGATCATTTTCATCCCACAAGATCTCTAATCTTGTTACATTATCGAAGTCGATGGTCGATTTGTTTTCTATGGTGATGGAATCATTGCTGCAAAAACTTTGTGTCGGTATCAAATCAAAAGCAGGGATGGGGTTGGTGCCATTGACTTTAAAGGATTGTGTGAGGGAATCGACACATCCTCTGCTGTTGACCACCAGTTGAACCTGATACTTGCCCATGCTCATGTAACGAATGGCAGGATCTTTTTCAGTGGTTTGGTTGCTGTTGAATATCGGACCCGGACTAACAGGACTGCTACCCGTGTTGAATTTCCAGGCATAGGTAAATTGGTCAAAGCCATCCGGTGAGCTGCTTGTGTTCAGGAATTTGGCAGTGGCATCATCCAGGCAAACTTCCGGCACCATAAAATCAGGTTTGGGCAAGGGATGGATGGTAAAAGAATTCAGCTGGAAAGTATCGCTCATGCAACCCGTTTGGGAACTTACCTGCAAGCGTATTTTTTTCGGCCCCCATTGCAAATACCTGGCTTTGCGGCTTCCATTGTCTCCATATTCTTTGAATCCATTGCCATCATCCAGGTCCCATTTCCATTTTGTGATGTTTCCATTGGCAATGACCGATTCATCCTTGAAGACAATTTCATCATTGATACAGGTGATAGCTGGAACAGCATATCGGGCCAATGGTTTGGTGGATAGGATAATCGTTCTTACGGTATCATCAGAAAAACAGCCGCGCTGTGAGCCTACCCTTAAGGATACCTTGCTGTCACCTGCATTGGCAAATTTGACGGATTGAATGACAGCTTTATTGGTATCGACGATTTGTCCATTGCCGAAATTCCATTTCCATCTTACCCCCGCGTTTTTATCAGTGGTAAATTGAACACTGTCCTCCACACATCCATTGGTTGTATAATCAAAGGAGGCAAAAGGTTGGTCTATGCTGAGCCGGATGTTTTTAGAGGCTGTTCCACAACCGGGACTGGTAGTGGTGATCGTGTAAAGACCGGTATCTTTTGGCAAAAAAGAATTGAACTGTAGCAAGGGACTCTCGGCCTTGAATCCATTTGGCCCCGTCCATTGGAAACCAATGTCTTTTCCTGAATTGATCACCAGAATGCCGGCAGTATCCTTGTAGCAAAAGATCTTTTCATCCTTGAGCTGCGCGTTCGGATCTTTTGGGTCTTGCAGGGAAATTGTATTGGTGCTGAAATCTGAGAAATAGCCATAGCGTGATGTTGAACTGGTGCCTCCCTGTATAGCTCCCACATGGAACTTGCCGGCAATGTTTTCAATGGCGATGTTGGCGTCTGTACCTGCAAAACTTGCTGATATGCTGAAACGGGCCTGCATCCAGTTA
>RFVQ01000292.1 GCA_009922495.1 Chitinophagia bacterium | reverse complement strand
CTACGGCTCGTTTCCCAACAATGCCTCCAATACCACCAACAATCAACAAAACAATGTCGTTGAGCATCTTGGTGTAGGCTTGATCGATGGGAGCCATGCTCTTGATTGGCTGTGTCACAAAGGTGACTGAGTACAACAGTGAAAACACGATGCCAAACAAAATGATGGTAATCATTATTACCACAAAGCCCCAAATGCGGACTTCGACTTCTTCTGGGGTGTATTTACTTTTTGTCATCATCGGCCTTCTTTTCTTCAACCTTGGGTGGTTCAACTTTGGTGGTCAAGATAGGTGCTACAAGATACTCAGGACAGGTCTGAGTGAATAAACAACGAGGTTTCTGGCACTCAGGAAGATCAAACTTGTCTGGGTTTTGGCACACATATCTATACCTGTCTTCACATCCTGAAAGCAATATGACGCAAAGTAATGATATGGCGATCACAACATACAAAAACTTATTTTGATTCATTGCGATGCCTCTCCAGTTGTTGGCGCTCATACTCTAATTGCTGGCGCAGGCGCTCCATGCGTTCAATCTGCATTTTGCTCTCTCTTTGTGCAGCCAATGTGTCGTAGTAGATCGACCCTATCAGCGGAAGCAATAGGACGAAAACCAAGACCATAGCGACTAATGCGACTAGAAACCCCATCTTATTTTTCGATCCATAACTAGGAGGCTGAAGAACAGGACTAGGTACAGGACGAACACTAAACAAGCTACCCCGTAGATTGCCTTGTCTTGGATTGCGCTGATTACCTTTCTGCGTTGCCATTCAGCCTCTCTTTGCCTTTTCTCTTGTGCCAACCTTGCTTCTTCTTGTTCTTCAATGATTTGCACCCGCATTGCATTGACTCTGGTATACAAGTTCCCCAACTCAGGTGGGCTTTGATACACCATAATCTCACGAATTTCCTTTGCCAACTTCTCAAACTGAGTCTTTGCCAATTCCCTGTTTAACGCCGACTCCATGATGTTTTGATTCGGGTCATAAACAGTCTTAGACTTTTCTTCTTCTTCACGAATGTGATCTGCAAGCTGTTGCTGAACCTTGAAGAACTGCGACAGATTCGCTGCCAAGTCAGCCACAACACGACCTTCATCCCAAACTTCGGCTTCAGCCTTTTTCGGCTTGGGCGCAACAACAGGCTCTGTGGGCTTGGGCTTTTTCTTCTTAAAGAAGCCAAAGAAGCCACCGACTTCTTCAGCAATAGCTTGGACTTCCTTAACTGTCTTTTGAGCCTGGGCGACAGTGCCCTTGACCTCTTTGTAGAGTTCACAGCCTTTGCGAATAGCTGCGACACAGCCATTTGCCATTGCCAGAAGGGTGAGAGGATCAATGTCTGTCTCCTACTTAGCTTGCTCTATGTATGCGTCCCAATTTATGCCTTCTGGAGATGCGCCTCCAGTTGGCGCTTGAGTTGGAGCAACATTGCCTTGTGGAAGTCTTATCTTCCTTTCAATTTCATTGATATATTCACTATCAATGACACCAGACTTGTTTAGTTGCTCTGCAATCTTTGCAGAAACAGCACCAAAATACTTTGGATTGTTTTGCCCTTTAGCAATCATTGCAAGTGCATCAGCGCCCTCTTTACTTGTCAATGCTCTTGACAGGAATTTTGGAGTCAACCAAAGAACACCAGCAGTTGATATTGCGCTTGGCAAATCAATCTTATTTGTAACAGTATCTGGCAATGTTAAATAAGCAAGACCACCCAATCCAGCCGCTTGAGCCGCGCCCATTGCTGCTGTTGCACCTTGAGTTCTGAGCGCAGTTGTACCAGCAAATGTTTCAGTACCAAACTGAGCCGCATTTGTAATGTCTTTTATTAAATTGGCTTTTTGTGAGTCTTTGAAAAGAAATGCAATTGTTTTCTTGAACTCAGGGTCTTGCATCTTTTTGCCAAAGTTTGCAATGTTATCTGGTGTGCTAAAAGCATTGCTTAAGAACCCATATTGCAGTTCATCGTACAGGCCTTTTGCTTGATCTTTTGGAAGATACTT
>RFVQ01000291.1 GCA_009922495.1 Chitinophagia bacterium | reverse complement strand
GGTGAGCCGACTGATCCAATACCAATTGGAAAACATTTTTGACAAGATGATTTTCACCATGATCTTTTTCCCAGCTTGAACGCAAGGATACAGCACTTGTTTTTCTGTGCATGCTCAACTGCTGTAGTAACTTCAAAGGGCCTGTCTCTTTTGGGAGCAATAGCGTGCGGTCGATCAGCTGTTCCTGTTGCATCTGGTATTTTCCAACAGTGGCAACAAGATTCATTTTCAGTCCCTGCTTGGTTTTAAAACCGCTTAAAGAGGTTGCTGTAACATCATTATTTAGGATGGATTGTCCCGCTGATAAACCAACAGGCTGTTCTGGAGTTACAAAGGGGAAGGGATGGACATCGAACATTGAACGGGGATTCTTTTCTCCCCCATAGTCCCATCTATCCACTACGCCAATGGTGCCGGTATTGTTATGATCAAGAAAGAGCATCTGTTTCAAGCTATCCAGCACCCACACCGACTCAAGCGCTAGCTGATGCAATTTTCTTGTTCCCATACCCACTGACCCACTGCCCGATGGCCTTCCCTTGTATTCTTTTTTTATCCTGATATTGATGGCAGGTGATGATGAAAGATCGTATCCCTTCAGCAAACGATTGGGTTGGTGATCCTGTATCAATTCCAGTTTCTCCACCATCATTGATCGCAGGTTTCGGGAAAGCAATCGATAGTGCTCTCCCGAAAGATCATCACCGTCGATCATGATCCTGCTGATTTCCTTTCCATTAAAATAGATCCGGCCCTCTCCATCCACCCTGAATCCCGGGATGTCTCTTATCAATTCCTCCAGCCTGAATGAAGTGGGTCGGGCATAACGCTGGGCATCAAAAACCAGGGTGTCTCCTGATCGGCTACCCAAAGGTGATTGTCGGCGCAAGAGAACAGTCGGCAATTGTTTGGCCGATCCCATACCCGGCAATGTATCCATCATGCTCCGCCCCTCAGCGAACAAAAAAGAGGAATAGAAAACCAATACCCACAGCAGAAAGGGCCGGATCCATTTCATCAATTGATCTTTTCCCAACTGAAAAGTTTCAAGGAGGGTGTCGATTGACAACCCACACAATTGGGACCGGAGGATCCACCGAATGCAGCTTCCAACCTCTGCAATGTCTTTTTCAACATGGCTGCATATGCAGGATACCCTTCTACCCGTTTTTGCATCAAATTTTCAAAGTATGCCAGATCAAATGACGGAGATTGCATTTGCGCAACATAACGCATCTCCCAATGACCTTCGTCATCATAGGCCTCCAGGATCAAGCCCGGTAATCCCCCCAACTTCCATGGGCCTTCCTGATAGGTGATCGAGGGTGCATACCAGGCCGTATACCCCCTGCCCTTGAACTGCGTCACTGCTTTGCGGCAAGGTATGCCCCCGATCAATTTATGGTCATCCGTTAATTTCCAATCCATGGGAAACAAGGTGTCTGCATAGAAATGAGATCGTTGCGCCAGATCTGAATGCTCAAACAGCAAGGAGTTGGATGCCATGTCCTTGTATACCGTAAACATGCTGTCTGGCCGAAGATCAAAGGTTTGTTGTTGCAAACCTGTTTCATGTTCTCCTTCTGCTTTCATGGTAAAAACAGATTTGTCACCGGCAATGATGAGTTGCCCCTGGTATTCCCTAAAAAATTCGCCTCTCCCAAACTGGCTGTTGAACCTGCCTTTGTACAAATAAAGAGTGGCAGGTTGAGCCATTGAAAGAAAAAATGCAACCAGCAATGTGCCGGTAAATAATATCATTTTGTGCATGGTCAAAGATTGATGGTTAAAAATGACGCAATACCCTTTTTTTTAAAGGATCACACTGGATACAATAGCCAGGGATGATTTCAAACAGGCAGCTGCTTGCACCGATGCGTCGGGACAAGTACTGGATGTGACTGTGCAACTGACTTCAACAGCTACCGGACCCAAGTCAACACTTCCTTTCACCGTTACGGTGCAGGGAGCAATGGCATTTGTTGAAGAAATGGTTTCTGGTAAAAAATG
>RFVQ01000030.1 GCA_009922495.1 Chitinophagia bacterium | reverse complement strand
ATTTTCTGCCAGTCCAAAAGCCCCTTGTCCGTAGATGATACCGAAGTTCACGCTCTTGGCTTTGTAACGCATTTCCTTGGTCACTTCCTCTTCGCTTACTCCGTAGACCTTGGCAGCAGTGGCCGTATGAATGTCTTTTCCGGATCTAAAGGCATCACACATGTTGGGGTCTCCGCTGATTGCAGCCACAATCCGCAATTCAATTTGTGAATAGTCGGCCGAAATCAATACATGCTCCTTGTCGCGTGCCACAAATGCTTTTCTGATTTCTTTGCCCCGATCGCTTCTTACGGGTATATTCTGCAAGTTGGGGTTGTTGCTTGCCAGTCGCCCTGTTACGGCAATGGCTTGTCCGTAGGTTGTGTGAACACGACCGGTATGGGGATTGATCAATTGAGGCAATGCATCCACATAGGTAGACCTCAACTTGGTCAACTCCCTGAAGGCAAGAATGTCTGAAACGATCGGGAACTGGTGGGCCAGCTTTTGCAATACATCTTCACCCGTAGCGTATTGTCCGGTTTTGGTTTTCTTCGCTTTGGGATCCAACATCAGCTTTTCAAACAATACTTCTCCCAATTGTTTGGGTGAAGCGAGGTTGAAACGAACGCCGGCAATGCGATAGACAGATTCTTCGGCAATCTTGGCTTCCCGCTCAAGTTCTTTGGAATATTCCTGCAGGAATTCGGTATCCACTTTGATTCCCTCAAATTCCATATCGGTCAGCACTTTCACCAGTGGGTTCTCCACTTCGTAAAATACTTTTGCTACTTCCTTCTTTTTGAGTTGAGGCTCAAATATGTTTTTCAACTGAAGTGTGATGTCGGCATCTTCTGCTGCATATTCCTTTACCTTTTCCACTTCCACATCCCGCATGTTTCCCTGGTTCTTGCCTTTCTTGCCGATCAGCTCTTCGATATGGATGGGTTCATAACCCAGGTATTTGGCACTGAGCAGGTCCATGCTGCGTTTTCCTTCCGGCTCAATCACATAATGTGCGAGCATCGTATCGAAAATATTTCCTTTCAATTCGATGCCATGGTTCTTCAGGATGAGCAGGTCGTATTTGATATTTTGTCCAATCCAAATTTTGTCTGCATCCTCAAAGAGAATGGAAAATTGTTTCAGGAATTTTTTGGATGCTTCCCTGTCAGCGGGGCAAGGAACGTAGGCACCGGTTCCGGGTTGGATGGAGAAACTCAATCCCACAATGTCTGCCTGGTTGGCATCCAGTCCGGTTGTTTCCGTATCAAAGCATATCTCTTTTTCACCCGACAAAGTTTTGATCAGGGTTTGAATTTTTTCATCACTGTCAATCAGATCGTATGCATGTGGCGTATTGTTGATGTTGCGATCCGCAGCGAAGATTTCCACTTCTTCTGTTTCCGCTTCAGGATTTGATGAACTTGCCACTGCCGTTCCGGCTCCACCGAAGAGATCTCCTTGTACAGTAGTGCCCGCTGCATGTTTTACTTCAGGCGCAGCGATGGGGATGTCTTCACCCAGGATGCGTTTGCCAATCGTGCGAAATTCCAACTCACTGAAGATCTCTCTGAGTCCGTCTTTGTTCGGTTCCTTGACAGAAAAATTCTCTTCATGAAACGCTACTGGCACAGTGGTAATGATGGTGGCCAGCTTCTTGCTCATGATGGCGAGGTCTTTTCCTTGTCGCACTTTTTCACCCAAGGCCCCTTTGATCTTGTCTGCATTCTCCAACACTGCTTCAACAGTTCCGTATTCGGCCAACAGTTTGGCGGCAGTTTTTTCACCCACTCCCGGAATACCCGGAATATTATCGACTGCATCCCCCATCATCGCAAGGATATCGATCACCTGTGAGACCCTTTCAATGTTCCATTTCTCGCACACTTCTTTGGGACCGATGATCTCAAAGTCGCCGCCCTGGTAAGGAGGTTTAAAAATTTTAATATTATCTGATACCAGTTGCCCGTAATCTTTATCAGGCGTTACCATGAATACTTCGTATCCCTCTTTCTCTGCTTGTTTGGCGAGGGTGCCGATCACATCGTCCGCCTCAAAACCATCGGTTTCGATGATGGGGATGTTCATGGCTTCAATGATCTTCTTGATATCCGGTATGGAAGCCAACAGATCTTCTGGTGCTTCCTGACGGTTGGCTTTGTAGTCAGCAAAATCTGTATGGCGTTCGGTGCGGCAGTATCAAAACATACTGCCATATGACTTGGCTTTTGTTTGTTGAGCAGATCAATCAAGGCATTGGTAAAACCAAATTGGGCATTGGTGTTTTTCCCTTTGCTGGTGATACGGGGGCTCCTGATCAATGCATAATAGGCGCGGAAAATGAGTGCGAAGGCATCCAATAAAAACAGCCGTTTGTCCATTCGACAAAGGTAATGGGTAATGAGGAACGGCCATGGTTATTTGCCTTCTATTCACCCAAAAAATAAGGAAGCATTTTTCTCCAGGTAGGCCAGTCGTGGTGAACATCCGCTGCCCATATTTCCAGGCGATGTGGAATGGATTTGCTGTTCAGTACATCCGAGAATCTTCTGTTCGCGTTGGGATCTTCATGGTTGCCGCTTCCAGTGGCGATGACAATCCTTCCCTTCCTGATTTTTTCCAATATTGTAGGATCGGTCAGGTTGGGGATATAGTGGCTGGGTGAGTTGAAATAGACCTGTTCATCGTAATAGCCGTCGGTATATTCCATCAGGTCATAGACACCGCTCATGGCGATCACACCACTGAAGAGATCGGGTCTTTTGAGAAAAAGATTCATGGAATGAAAAGCGCCAAAGGAGGCTCCGCAGCTGATGATGGGTGTTTCGTTGGAGGTAAAGGTCTTGATGAAGGGGACCACTTCGTTGAAGATGTATTCATTGAATTGGTTTTGACGGATGGCTTTATGCGCTCCTTCCATTGGTTTGTTCATCCAACTTTCGGTATTGATGCTGTTGACCGAGAAGATCTTGATCTTGCCTGCATCGATCAGCGGTCGGAGTGCTTCGATGAGCTGGAATCTTTCATACTCTAAATAGTCAGCAGCAGCTGTGGGGATCATCAGCAAGGCATCTCCATAATGTCCGTATACAGCAATGGGCATCTCTTTGTCGAGAGCGGGACTGTACCAGTGATGGATCTCCTTGACCATCCTAGGGTACCACTTTGATGATACCCCGCATCACGGAGGCGTGCCCGGGGAATGAACAGATGAAACTGTATTCACCAGGTGTGGTGGGGGCGACAAAATAAATGGATTCAGTGGCATCGGGACCGATCAGCGCTGTATGAAACAGCACTTTGGAACTATTGGGTACATAGCTCATTTCAGAGCCTTTCAGTCCCAGGTTCAAAGCCAAATTGCCTACCTCATCAGCAGCACCGGGAGCCACGATCACCACATTGTGGGTCATGTCGTCATTGTTGTTGAAGATGAGTCTCACCTTGGATCCGGCTTTCACTTCAAAATTTGTTACATCAAACTTCAGTCCTGGCTTGGTTCCCAGCTTCAGCACTCGATCGGGTTGTGTCCAATCCTTGGGCATGCTGGTCTGTCTTTTTTTCGTGGGAGCAGAAGGCTTGGGAGCAGGCATGTTTTTCATGTCATGGTTCATGCCGGCATGCATGGAAACTTTTTGATCTGCGTTCAGCATTGTTTTTTCACCTTCCGGAATATTGTTCAGGGTATAGTAAGCGAAGTCATGCAGGAGTGTACGTTGGTTGGTTGATACCAGGTCCTTCACCCTCACTTCATGTATGTATCCCTCAATGAGACTGTCCAATACCAGTTTTACTTTTCTTCCATCGGCAGATGGAACGATGCCGACAATCTTTCTTTCGCGGTTGTTGATAATAGGACTACCATAGTTGTGGTGATACTTGTAGGTGAAGCTGTTGATGGTATAGCTCATCGCGTTTTTCAACTTCGATGCATCCACCGGCAGGGTGAATTCAATTTCCAATCCGTCAGGCAAGGCATGGATGTCTTTCATCTCGAAAGGCGTTTCACCATTCCATACCAGGCGTTGCAAGGCATAATCAGCTTTGCCTGTACTGGCCCATCCCCTGCTGGTCATGCCGCTGAACAGGGATCCGTCCAATCCCCAGCGCAAACGAAGAAGACCCGAAGCAAATCCTTCATAGAAAGGATAGCAGGCACCCTGGTATTTTCCCTTCACTTTTTCCAGCGTCATGCGCATGATCTTGGAATGACCCTGATCGGCTACATAATAATGACCGGTAAAAGGCCCGAATGCCCCGTTGGTATTGTCTTCCAGGATATCGGAGGTGGAGATGCCCATGAGCGTATGTGGGAACCATACAGCAGGGAGTTTCAATTCTTTGATCAGCTTGGCTGCTTCGTGCATGGGCTGGCCATTATCAACAACTTTCAAATCCTCTTTGGTCAATTTCAAAGGTGAGTTCGGTTCTTTGGTCCAGTTCAGTCCCCCTGCATTGCCCGCAAAATCTCCTTTCTCCAAGTGGGTCACCCTTCCGCTTCCTACCCAATCGCCCTGGTTCTCTGCATAAAAAATATCTCCTTTGCTGTTGAGGTTGAACCCTGCAGGAGAACGAAGTCCCGTTGCAATAGGTTCCTGTGTTCCGTCGGGTTTTACCTTGAGCAACCAGCCATGCCATTTGCCGAGACCATCGCCATAGCCTACCCAGGCTACGTTGAGGGTAACATACATATCGCCATTCTTGTCAAACACAGGGCCATAAGCATATTCGTGGTAATTGCCACTGAGTTGAAACAAGGTAACTGGTGTGAACGCATCTGCTTTTCCATCTCCATCACGGTCTTCTATCTTGGTCAGTTCACCTCTTTGTGTGCAATAGAAAGCACCATCCTTGTAGGCCAGTCCCAGTACCTCGTGCAATCCTGATGCGAATTTTGTGAAGTGGGGAGCTCCATTGCCATAGGCATTTTGTATCACCCATATTTCACCTCTTCTGGTGGAGGCAGCGATTCTTCCATCCGGCAGCACGGCAATCCCACCCACTTCCAATTTTACTTCTTCGGGGATGGCAATGGTTTTGAGCGAATAGAAATCCTTTTCTGATTGTACCGCTGTTTTCTGTGCGTTGGAAAAATTGGCAACAGAGAGGAGAAGAAAAACGATGATGGAATGACGGATGATGCGCATCGACTCTGGAATTTTGTTGATTCTAAAGATAATCAAATTCCACCATCGTTTCTTTTTCTTATGATACCGATAAGGCTTCTTTCATGTCTTCCACAAATGCATCCAAATAGGCACGGGTCACACCGGGCATGCAGATGACATGGGCGATGTCATTGTCGGTGGCCAGCTGCCATTTTTTGCAGATGGCTGTCGGTGGTTTGGGCATAACCACTGTGAGCGCATTAGGATTGCTCCAGGCTTTGACACCAATGGCATTGAGTTGAACACGGAGGTGGGCTGCATTTTCCAAACAGGTCATGGTTCTTTGTAACATGCCTTCCCTGCCCCATTTTTTGATGGCATACCAAACAATGAGCGCATTGATGCCGCTTCTTGATCCGGTAATGGTCGTATCAAGCGTGCCTATATAATTGATGGATCTTCCGATTCTGTCTTTGTATGATTTTTTAACCAATACAATTCCATTGGCAATGGGGGAACCGAAAAATTTGTGCCCACTGATGGCGATGCTGTCCGCCCCGTTGTTGAAATCAAAATCAGTTGCTCCCAGCAAGGGAAGATAGGAGCCTGCCAGTGCTGCATCGCAATGGATATAGGAGCTCTTGATCGCGTATTTTTTCAGAATCCCGCGGATGGTGGGTACATGGTCTTTTGCTTCTGTCATCGTGGTGCCGATATTGGCCATGATGATGACCGATTTTTGTCGGTTTAGCTGCAGCATCTCTGCGAGGTCTTCATAATCCATCTCACCATTCGGTTGAGAACGGATCACGATGCTATCCATGTTCAGCAGGTGCAGGTTTTTCTGTACACTGTAGTGAGTGGCTTCGCTGTAATACACGATCCCATTGGGATAGAGTTCTCTGGCGAGGTACAGTCCATATAGGTTTCCTTCCGAACCGCCGTTGGTCACATAACCCCAGTGATTGTCTTTGGGAGCGTTGAAGAAGTTTGCATAAAAATCCACGACTTCCCTTTCAAAGGCCTTGCAATGCATGTCGTTCGATTCCACAAAAGGATCACCTACATTGTTGATGCTGTATTGCAGGAAGGGGTAGATCTCTGTATAGTCGTAATCAGTGGCTACTGGATAGCCAATATAGTTTTTGGATCTTTCGCTGATCTTATCGTAAAAGTTTTTAAGATTGTTTTCCATGTTGAAAATGTTCAGTAAAAAATGGTTTACCATCGGGTTGTTTCCCGGTTGTCAATCATTTTACTGACGCATCTTCGGCAAGCGAATGCATGAGGCAACAATAGTTGTCTCCTTTGTCGTTGAACAGCTTGAATGGAAAATCAGGTTGCATGCCCGGCAAAGGTAGCAACGAAATTTGATTTTTACCAGATCAGTTGGTACTGTATCGGCTCATTGGCACTCATCAACAGTACTTGTCCTCCTTGGTAGTTCTCAATTTTTGGAAACAATCCGGGTGTCAATTGAACAAAGTATTCCTGATCGCCCATGCTATAGAGTCCGTTGCCCAATGGGGTAATCGACTTTGCCTGTGCAATGCGGATCATGGTTTTGTCCTTGCCCTCACCGGTGACGGTAATGCTTCTTTTGAGACCACGGGAATTGTCGCCCGGAACGATCTGGTCCTGAAGCATCCAGTTTTTGTAGGCATATTGGAACTGAGGATGACCATTGGCAGAGAGGGTATAGCCTTTGTATTGATAATCTGCGATCGAATCCTTGGTCAGGGTTTTGTCGTAGATGGGAGAGGTACCGAACAAGACGATGGGGGCACCCAGGGGTGTTGCCGTTTGGGGTTCTCCTCTTTCGTGCCACATCTCAGTGGTATTGAGGAAGTCGCCTTTCCAGATCTGGAGGATGCTGCCCTGTAGCAGGTCATAGGCATAATGTACTTTGGAGGGATCGCCCACAGACAGCACATGCGTGAGTTTCTTGTTGTTGTGCACCATGAAAGAGCGGATGATCTCCGGATTGCTTTCCGCTTTCACGGCGATCAGGGGTGCGGGTGCGCGCTCTGGCATGGATGCGGGACTGTGCAGGGCAACGGCTCTGCTGTTGGGTTTTTCGATGTAGAGGGAAAGCCCGGTCCTTGCCCATTCCACATCTTTGTTTACCCAAAGTTTGAATCGGTGTTCCCCTGCTTCAAGGGAAGCAGTACCATCCACCGGATATCCACCGGTATGGGTCCATTCCGGACCAATCACTTTCTTGCCGTCGATTTCCAGGCTTCCGTCGCCGGTGTAGAGCATGGAGAAAGTATAGAGGTCTTTTACAGGCACATTCAATTTGCCTTCGAACTGAATGAAATATTTGTCACGTGCAGACGCAAGCCTTGCATCCAGCTGCACATTTTGTCCCTGAGCAGTGGGCTTTGTTTTGGCAGCTTCTTCAGGTGTTTTGGCGGATTTTTCAAAATATTGATAGGAAAGACCGGAGAGTCCCACTTTCAATTCATCCTGGGGTGCGTATTTGAAATTGCGGATGGCTATCTGTCCATGATCGCCCTGGATCATGAGGGGTCCGTATGCTTTTTCATCTTCAAAGGCAGCAGCTCTGGTGGGACCGCTGACGATGATGTTTTCATGCAGGGTGATGCCATTCAGTTTCACATAAATGAATTTGGCATCAGCCGTTTTTTTGCCGGAGGCATCGAAGCGGGGTGCCTGAAATGATACTTCAAGATGTTGCCAGAGTCCGGGTGCCAGGCAGGCATTTTTCATCGGGGGTTTTCCTTCGTATCCTTTGTTGTCTTTCCATCGCTCATAGATGCCACCCATGTCGCCATGCCTGGGGGCCTTCACACCCCAGCTGTCGTTGACCTGCACTTCGTATCTGGATTGCAGATAGATACCTGAGTTGGATCCCTTGGGTATCATCAGGTCCAATTCGATGACCATGTCGCCATGCTCCATCTTGGTCATCAGGTTCCGACCCGGTTGAAACTGAATGGAACGGTTGTAATTATTGAACAGGATGCCTTCTCCTTTTGCGGTGTTCAGGATGGTATCGTTGTAGCCGGCCTGTGCAGCACCGACGATGTTCCAGTTGGAGCCGGGTGACTGAAAAGCTTCCAGGTTGCTGAGGGGAAGGTTTCTGAGACGGGGCTTTACTTTTTGGGCAAGAACAGTGCTACTGATGAAAACAAAAAAGAAAAGTGCAAGCGAGATCCTGTTGAACATGCGAAAGGGTTTGTGGACTGAAATTACTGAAATAGTTGAATTATTGCTTGTCTATCTTGAGTTGAATCACTTATTCCTTTCTGCAATCTTGATTCAGTCTTTCATTTTTTCCAGTTGCCCTTTCGCCTCGAACATGAGGTCTCTCAGTCTTGCCGCTTCCATGAAGTCGAGGTCTTTGGCTGCCCTTTCCATCGATTTCTTGAGCTTCGCAATGTGTTTTTCCATTTGCGGGATCGTGATAAAATCCGATTGTTCTTCAGCAGCCAGGTTGCTGGCCTGTTCATCGGGTACTGCTGCAAGGCGGCTGTTCTCATCAAATCCTTTGATGTCGAGAACGGAGGTTTGAGCGAATACTTGCTCCTTGCTTTTCTTTACGGTTGCAGGCGTGATGTTGTGCTCAAGATTATAGGCGATCTGTTTGTCTCTTCTGCGTTCTGTTTCATCCATTGTCTTTTGCATGCTACCCGTGATGCTGTCTGCATAGAAGATAACACGACCGTCCACATTTCTGGCTGCCCTTCCTGCCGTTTGGGTCAAGGATCTTTCGTTGCGGAGATATCCTTCTTTGTCGGCATCCAGTATCGCCACCAATGATACTTCCGGAAGATCCAATCCCTCTCTCAGCAGGTTCACTCCCACAAGCACGTCGATCTCTCCCAAACGCAGTTGTCGCAATATCTCCACGCGATCGAGTGTATCCACTTCGCTATGGATGTATTTTGATTTGATGTGGATGCGTTGCAGGTATTTGTCCATTTCCTCCGCCATGCGTTTGGTGAGGGTGGTCACCAGCACCCTGTCGCCCTTCTTCACTGTTTTGTCGATTTCATCCAATAGGTCTTCCACCTGGTTGATACTGGGACGAACCTCGATGGGTGGATCGAGGAGGCCGGTGGGGCGAACCACCTGCTCCACCACGACCCCTTCTGTTCGTTGCAATTCATATTCACCGGGTGTGGCCGAAACAAAGACCACCTGGTTCAGCATTTGCTCGAATTCGTTGAAGTTAAGGGGGCGATTGTCGAGTGCCGCCGGCAGCCGGAAGCCATAATCCACCAGCACCAGTTTTCTGCTGCGATCACCGCCATACATGCCACTCACCTGGGGAATGGTCTGATGGCTTTCATCAATGATGCAGAGAAAATCTTTGGGAAAATAATCGAGCAAACAGAAAGGTCGGGTACCAGGAGTTCGACGGTCGAAGAAGCGGGAGTAGTTTTCGATGCCGTTGCAATAGCCCAATTCCTTGATCATTTCGATATCGAAGTTGACCCTTTCGCTCAGGCGTTGTGCTTCGATGTATTTGCCGGATTGCTTGAAGTATTCCACTTGTTTGCCCAGTTCATCAAGGATCTCCGATATGACCTGGTTGATGATCTCTTTTGGTGCGAGATAGAGATTGGCAGGAAAGATGGCGGCATTGTCGACCGAACCGATGCGTTTGCCACTGCTGATCTCCAGCGTATCGATCGATTCGATCTCATCTCCAAAAAAACTGATGCGATAGCCAAAGTCTACATAGGGCAGGTTGATGTCCACCGTATCTCCTTTCACGCGAAAGCTACCTCTCTTGAAATCTATTTGTGTGCGGTGATAGAGGGCGTTGACCAGTGAATGGAGAAAGCCTTGACGGCTGATGACCTGTCCTTTGTGGATCCGAATGATGCCGTTTTCAAATTCGGTGGGATTGCCCATGCCATAGATGCAGCTGACGGAGGCCACGACGATGATGTCTCTTCTTCCGCTCAGCAGTTCTGAGGTGGCTTGCAAACGGAGTTTGTCCAGTTCCTCGTTGATCGCCAGGTCCTTTTCTATATAGGTATCGCTGACGGGCATGTATGCCTCGGGCTGGTAGTAATCGTAATAGGAAACAAAATAGCCCACTGCATTGTCAGGAAAGAATTGCTTGAACTCTCCATATAGTTGAGCCACCAGTGTTTTGTTGTGGGTCAGCACCAGCGTGGGTTTTTGGACCTGCTGGATCACATTGGCCATGGTAAAGGTTTTACCGGAACCGGTTACACCCAGGAGGGTTTGGAACTGTTCACCATTGTTGATGCCTTCCACCAGTTGGCGGATGGCTTCGGGTTGGTCACCCGCGGGAGAATAAGGTGAATGGAGGGAGAAAGGCATCCTCCAAAATTACGCTATTTCTTACTGGAAGCGGGCAGGATGGATATCGTCATGCGGCGTGATGCTTTGGTAAAATTTACCCAGGGTGATGAGGGCTTCTTCTTGAAAGAGGTTGGCCAGGAAGGTGATGCTGTTGGGGAGTCCCTGTTTGCTCAGTCCGATCGGCAGGCAGAGGGCAGGGTGACCGGTTAGGTTGGTGATGGCCAGTTGTTTGCCTCCGAAGCTGGGGGTAATGACGATATCGAAAGACTGCATTGCAGCATTCGTCTTTTGCATGAGGATGCTGCGGTGTCTGTTGGCATTGACATACTCAACAGCCGGGATGGTTCTGGCCACACGGAAATAATTGGGCCAGTCGAATCTTGTTTGTCGCGTCATCTGGTCATCCAAATCGGTTCTGGAAAACTCATCAAAAGCGGCTCCTGCTTCACCCCCCAGGACCATGCCGATGATATCGAACTTGTATGTTTCCGTATCGGGGAAGTTCATGGGTTCGATGGTCAATCCATTTTCTCTCAACGCCTTCAAAACAGACCACTCTTGTGCAGTGGAATCCAGTCGGTCGAACAGGTTTTTGGCATAGGCGATGCGCAATGTTTTGGGATCGGAATTCTCTTGGTAGTTGAAAGCAGCTTCAACGGCACTGGCATCTTTGCCATCCGTTCCGTGCAGGAAGGCGAAGACGGTGGCGGCATCTTCGGCATTGCGGCAAATGGGACCGGCCTTGTCGAGGCTCCAACCCAGTGTCATGGCACCAGAGCGACTGATGCTGCCGAAAGTTGGACGAAGCCCGGTGGCACCGCAGGTATGGCTAGGGGAAATGATCGAGCCATGGGTTTCGGTTCCGATGGCAAAGGGAACAAGTCCTGCAACTGTTGCAGAGGCCGATCCTGCGGAAGAGCCGCTGGATCCGCGTTCCAGGTTCCAGGGATTTTTGGTTCTGCCACCATACCAGTAATCACCCATGGCCAATGCGCCCAAGGTGAACTTTGCCACCAATACTGCACCGGCTTCTTTCAATCGAGCATACACATATGCATCTTCTTCAATGGTTTGGTTGCGGTAGGGTTGAGCTCCCCAGGTTGTTTTGGTTCCTTTGACGGCAAAGAGATCTTTGAGTCCGTAGGGTATACCCTGCAGAGGACCCTTGTCGATTCCTTTTTTAAAATCTTCATCGGCTTGTTTTGCCTGTTCCAGGGCGATGGATTCGGTGAGGCTCACCACGCATTGGAGGGTGTCTCCATATTTCTTGATCCGCTCGATGAAGAAGGCAGTCAGTTCGGTCGAAGTGATGGAACCATTGCGCAGCAAGGATCCCAGGGCTTTGATGCTGAGGAAGGCCCATTCATTTTTATTTGCGGGCAGTTGAATCTTTTTGTTGTATTTCCATTTGATCTTTTGTTGTACTGCAGCATCCGGTTGCATTCTTTGTGCCAGGCTCATGGGGATGCTGTTGTCCAATCCCAATAGATGCATTCTTCTATAGTCGATGATATTGTCCAGCAGGTCTGGCATCATCATGTCGATTTCTTTTTCTGAGTATTTGGCATCGATCAGTTTTGCCGAAGCTTTGATATCCTGTTTGGTGAGACTGTCCTGTGCCAATACAGCTACTGAGCAAAGCAATGCAGTAGAAAGAATGATGAGTTTCATGGTAAAGCAGGTTATTTTACTTCTCTCTTGATATAGGTGGAATAGTCGGGAATGATGCAGGTATAGGCTTCATGCATCAGTGGCGAGGTCAGGAGAAAATCGGCTGTGGCCCTATCACAAGCAAAGGGTATGTTCCAGGTGACAGCCAATCGCAGCAAGGCTTTGATATCGGGATCATGGGGTTGTGCTTCCATGGGGTCCCAGAAAAAAACCAGCACGTCCACCTGGCCTTCAGCGATCATGGCACCGATTTGTTGGTCGCCACCCAAAGGACCGCTCAATAATTTTTTAACGGATCGGTCGAGTGCCTCTTCCAGCATCTTTCCGGTGGTGCCCGTTGCAACCAGTTCATGGCGGGAAAGGGCTGTTTTATTGTAGATGGCCCAGTCGATCAATTCTTTTTTCTTGTTGTCGTGTGCCACCAGTGCGATTCTTTTTCTGGCTTCCAGTTTTCGTTTGTTTACCATAAGGAAACTTGTGTCGTGAAAATAAACAAAAAACCGCACCCCGCATGGTGCGGGGCGCGGTTCCTAAACGGGCAGCAACTGCATTAAGCCGCCTGCATTTCTTTTATCTTCTCTCTGATCTTCGTTTCAATTTCGTTCGCCAGTTCAGGGTTGTCGATCATGAGTTGTTTCACGCCATCGCGGCCTTGTCCCAGTTTATCACCATTGTAACTGTACCAGCTGCCGCTTTTTTGCACGATGCCCAGTTCAACGCCCATGTCGATGATCTCTCCTGTCTTCGAGATGCCTTCACCGAAGATGATGTCAAATTCTGCTGAGCGGAAGGGAGGAGCCACCTTGTTTTTCACCACTTTCACTTTGACACGGTTGCCAATCGCTTCATCGCCGTCTTTGATTTGTGCAGAGCGACGGATATCGAGGCGAACAGATGCATAGAATTTGAGGGCGTTACCACCGGTAGTGGTTTCGGGGTTACCGAACATGACACCGATCTTTTCACGAAGCTGGTTGATGAAAATGCAGATGGTATTGGTTTTGCTGATGGTGGCAGTCAGTTTTCTCAGTGCCTGGCTCATCAGCCTTGCCTGGAGTCCCATTTTGCTGTCCCCCATCTCACCTTCCAGTTCCCCTTTGGGCACCAAGGCAGCCACGGAGTCGATCACGACAACATCCAGTGCTCCGGAGAGGATCAGTCGGTCTGCTATTTCAAGTGCCTGCTCACCATAATCAGGCTGTGAGATCAATAGGTTGTCCACATCCACACCGAGCTTTTGCGCGTAGGCGCTGTCAAAAGCATGTTCGGCATCGATGATCGCACACATACCGCCTTTTTTCTGTGCTTCGGCGATAATATGGGTGGCGACGGTTGTTTTACCGGAGCTTTCTGGTCCGTAGATCTCTACGACCCTTCCTTTGGGAAGACCGCCAATGCCCAGGGCACTGTCCAATCCGATTGATCCTGTTGATACCACTTCAATTTGCGCTTCTCCTTTCTCATTCATCATCATCACACTACCCTTTCCAAAATCCTTTTCGATCTTGTCCAGCGTGAGTTTCAGCGCTTTTAATTTTTCGTTGTTTGACATTTTTAAAAGATTTAAGGATGTAAAGATAGGGGGAATTGAAACCACAAACTAATTTTTTTAGCATTTTTTCCACTAAAAATATTAGTGTTTTTCTCCTGTGGTGTGGTTGAAAACACAAAAAAACCCTGCGGTTGAAAACACAAAAAAACCCTGCTGATTAGACAAACAGCAGGGTAGACATGAGAAAACAAACAAGAAATTCCGGCAAGCTACCGGTGACAAAAATCTTATTAAATATAGTCTTTTTTGGACACACTGTCAAAATAGTTATTGACATTTTCAACTTTGAAGGTGAAAAGGGTTCCTTGGTATGCTTTATATTTGCCGGACTTAGCTACCTACCATTAAAATTCTAAATATGAAATCAAAACTTTTTCTCCTTCCAGTGTTGGCTTCTTTTTTCCTTTTCTCTTGTGTCAGTTCAAAGAAATTTCAGGTATTGACAGATAAGTATGCCAGTTTGAATGAGCAACTGATCAATTCTCAAAAGGAAACCAAGGCATGTCGTGATGAAAAGGCAGAGGCAGATCGCCAACGTGCCATTGCCGATGCACAAAGAGATGCACAGCTCCAATCTTATCGTGAGCAGATGGAGATGCTCAAGAAAAACAACAATGTTGCCCTCAAGCAACTGGAAGATCTTTCTGTGATCTCCTCTTCTCAGGCCGAGAGCATCAAGAAATCCATTGAGAATATCGGATCCAAGGATGCCTATATTCAAAACATCCAGCAAGCAGCTGCACGCAAAGATTCTCTGAACATGGCGCTGGTGATGAACCTCAAGGGTGCTATCGGAGACCTCAATGACCAGGATGTTAACATCAAAGTAGACAAGGGTGTTGTATTTGTAGACATCTCAGACAAGGTCTTGTTTAAAACCGGAAGCTTTGATCTGAGTGACAGGGCCAAATCTATTTTGGGTAAGGTAGCGTTGGTGTTGAAAAATCAGCCCGATATCGAATTCATGGTGGAGGGACATACCGACAATGTAAACATGAAGGGTGACAAAGACCTGATGGACAACTGGGATCTCAGTGTGAAGCGTGCGACCACCATTGTTCGCATGTTCCAAAAACAATATGGTTTGAACCCAGCCAACATGGTTGCTGCAGGTCGTGCGGAGTTCCGTCCTATCGCTGATAACTCAACAGAGGCGGGACGTGCTGCCAACCGCAGAACACGCATTGTGATCCTTCCACAACTGGATCAGTTCTTCAAGTTGTTGGAGAAGAAGTAATCTAATGGATTAGGGATTAGAGGGTTGGTCGTAGGCCGATCTGAAAGCCCCAAAAATAGAAGGGAGCAGTAAAAGGTTTGAAACCTGAACTGCTCCCTCTTTATTTACTCGTCTCTTGTCTCTAGTCTTTCGTCCCTTCTCCCTTGTCTTTTGTCCCTTCTCCCTTATCTCTCGTCGCTTGTTCCTATTGCGTTATTACCCTCGCTGCCTGTCTGGCCAGTAATTTCCATTCTCCTTTTTCTTTTCTGAAGACATAGAGGATGTTGAGGTGAATCTCTCCTTTCACCCCTTTGTTAAGCGTACCTGCGTCCAGTCGATGTCTTACCAGCGCGAGGTTGCCGGTGATTTTAATGGTTTGATTGCTGATTTGGATGTTTTCAAAATCGGAACTGCCATTGGTCAATGCTTCTACAAAAGCTTTTTTGTCTTCTACCAATCCGTTGGAATGTCCGTATGTCAATTCGTCTGAAGCTATGGCCTCCAGATCGGCCTTGTTGCTGCTCTCCAGTGCCTTGACTAAAAAAGCAACGGCGCTCTCGGCGGTTTTCTCATCCTTTGATTGGGCAAATGAAGTGGTGACTGCCAATAAAAGAGCAATGAATGGGATGATTTTTTTCATGTATGATGGTTTAGGGGTTGATGGTTTCGAATTCACCGGTGGCCTTGTTCTTCATTACATTATCCCCTTTGAATATCTTGCCATTCATGGCAACATACACACCATGGGGCAATGATTGAACAAAAGCCAATGCAGCTCCCAGGTTGAACAAACCATCTGAGCTGCCAAATTTATAAGGAACCATTGCACCCGTGATCACAATGGTTTTGTTGCTGATCTTTTCAGCCAGCATGGCGGCTGTTACCTGCATGGTGTCTGTGCCATGGGTGATCAGGATCCTTTCTTCGCTGGATTTCATACAAGCCCTTGCGATCTGCTCCCGGTCTTCTTCAAGCATGTCCAGGCTGTCGATCATCATCAAGGTGCTGATCTCCAGTTCCAGCTTCGACCTGCCCAGTCGAAGCATCTCATGCAGATGCGTATCCTTGAAGAAAAGTTCTCCATTGAGTTCGTTGTACTCCTTGTCAAAGGTCCCTCCCGTTACAAATATCCTAATCGCCATAAGATGATTGCTCTTGAAATTAGGTATTCTCTTCCAAAAGAATTCAAGTGTGAAAACAAATCTAAAATTGTTCTAACTTTTCAACTCAAACACTATTCAACGTGAAATACTTTTTTGTTTTTCTTTCATTTTATTCAACGTTCATCTTTGCCCAGGAACAACCGGATTTCATCATCACCAATGGCCGCATCGTCGATGGTACCGGTAACAGCTGGTTCCGAGCCGATGTAGCAGTGAAGGGAGACCGCATCATGGCTGTGCAAAAAGGATTGGTTCAGCGATTTCCAACCATCAAAACCATTGATGCCAAAAACAGGATCGTGTCACCTGGTTTTATTGATGTGCATGCCCATATTGAGAGTGGCATTTTTGAGAGACCTACAGCCGATAATTTTATATACGATGGAGTTACATCGGTTGTAACCGGTAACTGTGGTGGAGCAGCCGATGATATTGGTGCATTTTTGAAAAGTATCGACAGCATCAAAACTTCTATCAATGTAGCAACACTGGCGGGGCACAATACCATCAAACGCCTGGGGATGGGATTGGAAAACCGAAGAGCTACTGCAGCAGAAATGAAAAAGATGGAAGCGTTGACCATGGAAGCCATGCTGGATGGAGCTGTGGGATTGTCAACCGGACTCATTTACCTGCCGGGTATGTATTCGCCCACAGAAGAGATCGTTTCCCTTGCAAAAGTTGCTGCTTCTAAAGGAGGTGTGTATGCTACACACATGCGCTATGAGGGTACAAAAGTGCATGAGGCCATCAACGAAGCACTTACGATTGGCAGGGAAGCCAACATACCGGTTCAGATCTCCCATTTCAAAGTAACGGGTAAAAACAACTGGGGGAGA
>RFVQ01000290.1 GCA_009922495.1 Chitinophagia bacterium | reverse complement strand
CACTTGTTCTGGTTCTTGGGTCACCCTGAAGTATATATCATCTTGTTGCCAGCGATGGGAATGGTTTCTGAAATTCTTTCTGTGAATTCCCGTAAACCAATCTTTGGTTATCTCGCCATGGTTGGATCGTTGTTTGCAATTTGTATTCTTGCCTTCCTCGTATGGGCACACCATATGTTTGTAACCGGATTGAATCCATTCCTTGGTGCATTCTTTGTATTGTTGACATTGTTGATTGCAGTTCCTTCTGCGATCAAAGTATTTAACTGGTTAACCACCATTTGGAGAGGTAATATCAGATTTACACCAGGAATGTTGTTTGCAATTGGATTTGTGAGCTTGTTCATCTCTGGTGGTTTGACTGGAATTTTCTTGGGTAACTCAACATTGGATATTCATTTGCACGATACATATTTTGTAGTTGCTCACTTTCATATTGTAATGGGTGTTGCATCATTCTTTGGAATGTTTGCAGGTGTATATCATTGGTTCCCTAAAATGTATGGCCGTTATTTAAATACAACGATGGCGTACATCCACTTCTGGGTAACTTTTGTTGGTGCATATTTGATTTTCTGGCCAATGCACTATCAGGGATTGGCGGGTATGCCACGCAGATACACTGATTTTAGCAACTGGCAATCATTCAATCAGTTCGCTGATATGAATAGGTTCATCAGTACTGTTGCGATGGTGGTATTTGCTGTTCAGTTGTTGTTTGTTTTCAATTTCTTCTATTCTATATTCAAAGGCAGAAAAGTAAAATCTCAAAACCCATGGGGTGCAAATACATTGGAGTGGACAACTCCAATCAATCCTGGTCATGGTAACTGGCCTGGCGACATCCCTGAGGTACACAGATGGGCATATGATTATGGAAAAGACGGAAGAGAATTCATCCCACAGACAGAACCTGTTGGTGCGAATGAGTCAGCTCATTGATAATTTGATTATTCAATCGGTTGCACAACAACTGATTAAAAAATATTGTGATGCAAACCAATGAAGTGAAGAGCGGGGCGGCATCCATCTTGAAAGCAAAGCTGAAAGATTATCAGCAGCTGATGAAGTTCACCTTGAGTTTCACGGTTGTTTTCTCTTCGGTTGTTTCCTACCTGATGGTACCTGGCATTGAGTTTGATATCATTTCAGTTCTTTTACTTTTTGCTGGTGGCATGCTTGTAACAGGTGCAGCAAATGCCATCAATCAGATTGTTGAAAAAGATACCGATGCCAAAATGAAGCGTACAGCATCAAGACCTGTTGCTTCAGGAAGAATGCATATTGATGAAGCTGCTACCTTTTCGGTGCTTGCTGCTGTCTTTGGCATTTTCATCATCGGACTTTGGTTCAACTGGGTGGCAGCAGGAATTGCTGCGTTCAGTCTTTTTTTATATGGATTTATTTATACTCCATTAAAAAAGATTCATTCCATTTCTGTGTTGGTAGGCGCCATTCCGGGTGCTCTTCCATGTTTGATTGGATGGGCAGCAGGCGATCCTTTGTTGGGCGCTGGCGGATGGATTTTGTTTGCGTTGCAGTTTTTTTGGCAGTTTCCACATTTTTGGGCCATCGCCTGGGTAGCACATGAAGATTACAGCAGTGCTGGATTCAAATTGTTGCCCGATGTTGGCGGTCCAACCAAATATGCTGCAGTTCAAGCAATCCTGTATTCAGTGTTGCTGATTCCAATAGGTGTTATGCCATATATATTTGGAATGAGTGGAATGGTGAGCTTGGTAATTGTAGCCATTGCAAATCTTGCAATGTTTTGGCAATGTGTGAGATTGTTTAGAGAGATGAATGTGAAGGCTGCAAGACGTGTGATGTTCGGGTCTTATTTTTATTTACCGATTGTATTGCTTTCGTTATTGGCTGATAAATTGTAATGATGAACGAGCAAAGAAAAAAAATTCACCCACATAAGTTTACGTTGTGGGTCGCAATAGGAAGTATCCTGATGATGTTTGCCGGATTAACTTCAGCATATATCGTCAAAAGAAACCAGGCC
>RFVQ01000289.1 GCA_009922495.1 Chitinophagia bacterium | reverse complement strand
ATGAGTGAGGACAGCATGAAGATGAAATCCAAACTGCAAGACATTATTGAGGAATTTAGAGATGAAACTTTTGATGACTGCGATGAGACAAATCCTATCCTTGTTGGAGACTGTGATTGGGCCACCCAATGTGCCCACATTGCAGAGAGAAATCATCCCAGGACGGAAGACACTCCCATCGACCTTAATCACAGACCCTAAGTTCGTCTATCAGAGTGCGGCTTGCACAGACATCACACAAACATTTGAAAAGGCAAAAAATGAGCGACTTCAACGACTACAGCACGATGCTAATGGCAATCGAAAACAGAACGAAAGCACTGAGCAACAAGTGCCTGTCAAGAAACTACGCCGGGTTCACGGGTGACATCACTGCAATCCATCACGAACTGGCGATGCTGACAATGTGGATCACACAAGCGCAATGTGAGCAAGTTAGGGAAAGCACCTATAGAATTCTCAATAAAGTTTGACACAATCAAATCTCACTTTTTAACAGGAGTTCCAAGTGAATGTATATCAAAAACTCAATGCGGCTCGGGATGAATTTCACCAAGCCAAACTCAAGAAGTCGGGTCACAACAAGTTTGCAAATTACTATTATTTCGAACTTGGCGATTTTGTGATTCCAGCACTAGAAATCTTCAAGTCTCATGGTCTTACATCGGTCATCAGCTTTGGCAAAGAAGAAGCCAAGATGACCATTGTGAACACTGATAAACCAGAAGAAACAATCGTCATCACAAGCCCCATGTCTTCAGCGGCTTTAAAGGGCTGCCATGAGGTGCAAAACCTTGGTGCGGTGCAGACATACTTGCGCCGTTATCTTTGGGTTGCCGCCCTTGAAATCGTTGAGCATGATGCCCTGGACGCAACGACAGGATCAGACAAGAAGACTATCAAGCCCACAAGCGGTGCTATTGTTGACAAGAGCAGGGAAAACATCATTGCAGATGTTGCCATTGCTGTGCAAGATCGGTTCAACGCAGACGATTTAATCGGTGCGTATGAGGAATACCTGGGAATCACCGACCAGGAGGAAAAGGTGGCACTATGGGCATTGCTCCCCAGCAATGTTCGCAGTGCTTTGAAAAAACATGGTGAATCATTGAAAGGCTAATATGGACAAGAAAGACAATTCTGGCGTACTTTTTAAGAACGACAAAAAGGAAGCACACAACCAACCTGACTATAAGGGCAACATCACTGTTGCTGGTGTGGAATACTGGCTCTCAGCATGGATCAAAGAGGGTAAGAGTGGCAAGTTCATGGGCTTGGCAGTCAACCCAAAGGAATCTCAGCCACCAGCGTCTAATCCACGCAAGGCAAAAGACATTGACGACCAAGATATTCCATTTTGATAAACCTCACGGGGCTTCGGCCCCAACTTAATAGGAGTTGATGATGACAAAATTAGACGGCACTTGGTTTGATGGCATGGTTGAAAAGTTCTTTGGAACACCAGCATTCAAACTCTCACGCAAAGAAGATCCTGCCACTTCTCACCAAGCAGCGCAGGCAATCGACACCACAAAGATGGAGTCCCTGGTCTATGAAACCATAGCGGCTTATGGGCCAGATGGTTGCATATCAGATGATGTGCTTGCAAAACTGCCATTCCTACCTTATTCCAGCGTCACAGCCCGTTACAAGGCACTGATTGACAAAGGCTTCATTGAGGTCATTGGAACCCGCAAAGGTATCTCTGGGCGGCTCCAAAGGGTAATGCGGAAGGTAGGGTAAATCCCTATTCCAATATCTGTCAGACAAGGCAGAATTGGCGCATGAACCAACAACAAACAAATCGTTTAGAGGCTTTCTGGCAGGATGTTGAGGCTCACAAGGCACTCAATCCACATCTGCCAGAGCAAGCCCTTGTAATCCTCAAATCTGTGGCTTTGGATGCCCTCCTTGCCGCACAAGACATTGAATTGATAGGAGTTGATGATGAGAACAATTGATTTTGTGCCTTTTGAGTGGGATGACCCTGACTTCGATCCAGAGACTGATCGTATTGAAGTTGACTATGAATGGCATGAAG
>RFVQ01000288.1 GCA_009922495.1 Chitinophagia bacterium | reverse complement strand
ACTCAATCCATTGAGTAATTTCACTCAATCCATTGAGTAATTTCTGAAACGCATGAAGTGGGCGTTAAAAAAACTTGTCGATTTGCGTACCACTTTACAGATTATCAGCATTTCACTTTACAAAATAGTAGATTTTCACTTTACAAAATATAAGGATTTCACTTTACAGATTGTAAAAACCACGGACCAGAAAATGTCATTATTCCTCGTAGTAGTAGGAGTAATCGATGCCTTTCATGAAAGTTTCGCGATCGTTTATTTTATCGGTCAAGGCCCTTGCCACGAGTTGTCCGATGACTTCGTAATCAACTGTACTTATGATCATGGCATTCATGTAATTGTCCTTGCCAATTTTACTCCAATCAACGCATTTGGCAAGTTCTTTTTTTAGCATCAAATCCAACCAGATCCTGGCGCTTCTGCCGTTTCCCTCCATAAAAGGATGGGCTTTATTCATGGCGACGTACTTTTCAATGATTTCATCAAATGACTGCTGAGGCATTTGGTCGATGTCATTCAACGTGGCATTCAGGTGTTGAGCATATACAAATCGATATCCGCCTTTTGAAATGTTTTTCGTCCTAATTTGACCTGCAAAATCATACAACCCACCAAAGAGATATGCATGGATTTGTTGAAGTCCCTTGGTTGTGCCAATTTCAATTTCATCGATGAGATTGCTTTCAAATAGGGTGTATGCCTTTTTTTTACTTTGCCCGTCGATGCTGGTATCGCTGTAAAGAAACCAGTCCAAAAACTTCATGGACTTATTATTGGGAAAGTGCTTGGCTAGGGCGATGACGCCTTGACTATCGAGTAAATCAGCCATTCGTTTTCTACCATCTGGGGCAATAATTTTCAACTGGGTAGTGGCACTAACCAGTTGATTATTTTCCTTTTTTAGCTTGGCTTTGAGGTATTTCCAGTAGTTGCGAACTCGCTGATATTCATTCTCTTCATTGAGTATTGCAACAACATCCAAGACGCTAAACCACCATTTTGCATCGGTATCATCCCAAACCGCACGCACTTCACGGTCATTAAAAAAACGGATGGATATTTTTAATGGTTCAGACATCTTGTAGGTTCAATTGACTTGGTTCAACTCAACTGTACTATTGGGTTGGAAGGTGCAAGTTTAGGCAATTTCATCGCACAATCTATATGTCCTTATGCGTAACAAATAAACGCTGAACAGATTTTCACAAATCCCCCAAATCATCAAAACTTGCAAAATTTGCAAGTTTTGATGATTTGTTAGCGAATCACGCGAATCATCGACAAAAAATCCGCAACGATGCCCTGAATTTCATGGAATCGCGGGCCACGACCATAGGAAGTATCTAAGTACAGCGTTCGATTGATTTCGAGCATGATGCTTTTGACCCGCGCATACTTTTGGTAATGTTTCATTGGGACGATGCTACCTGCATAGGGTTCATCGATGCCCAGGCGAAAACCGCGCTCTTCAAAAAAAGCCACCGATGCTTCAACCCATGAAAGTGGTGTATGAAAGGAATCGGTCCCGATATTGAAATCAAACTGTGCATCGCCTTGATACTGGGAACAACGCAGTGGCGGATCCGGGTAGCTGTGGCAATCCACAATCCGCGCTTCACCTGTCCGTAAAATCTCAGCATTCACGGTCGTCGTCAGTCGCTCATGGTGGGGGTAATAGCCATTTTGCATAATGGCATCGCGCGCAGTTGGGGTTAGGTTTCGCAACGTTCTGCCATCATCGCATCTAACGTACGTGGCGCCCATGCCGAAAATCGACATGGGTTCCAACGCATCGTCATCGAATCGCTCAACATCGCAATAGACCCGGGAAAAATCGGCCTGAATTACGGCATCGCCTTGGGCTGGCAAGAACAGTTCATCGGTGTACAAATCCGCCAAGTACAGGGCCTCCGCATCCACCTCCTCGGGCGGCAACAAATAGTGACCGTAGTCTGGAATTCGCAGCGAAGCATGCGGGATGTGAAGGATCATCCTTTCCACTCCTTTACGATTTGAAATTGCTTTTGACCAGCGTCCCAGCGACGCAGAGACAG
>RFVQ01000287.1 GCA_009922495.1 Chitinophagia bacterium | reverse complement strand
GAGATCGATGCCAAGAAAGGCTGATCAGAGATTATCGAATTCGTAAAGTGGATCCAAGTGGGTCCCAGCGGGTATTTCAAAAATGGGTTTGATCAATCCATTGTCTAAGCCATACACCCACCCGTGGATGTCTGGTCCCTTTCTTTCTTTCCAGGCTTTCTGAACAATAGATGTCTTGGCAAGGTTCATGACCTGCTCTTTTACATTCAATTCGATCAACCGGTTTAGTTTGGATTGTTCATCCTCTATCGAATTGATCTCTTCTTTGTGAAAACGGTATACATCTTTGATGTTCCGCAACCATTTGTTGATGATGCCCAGTGATTGTTGTGTCATGGCAGCTTTTACACCACCACAGCCATAGTGACCACAAACAATGATGTGTTTTACCTGCAACACTTCAACAGCATAGTGCAATACAGACAAAAGGTTCAGATCAGTATGCACCACCATATTGGCAATGTTGCGGTGAATGAAGATCTCACCCGGTTTTGTTCCGGTGATCTGATCGGGTGGCACACGACTGTCGCTGCAACCGATCCAAAGGTATTCGGGGGTCTGGACATTCGCCAGTCTGCTGAAGAATTCAGGATCATCTGCAATCCTTTCAGCTGCCCAGGCTTTGTTCTCCAGTAATAATCTCTCGTATGATTTCATCTCATTGATTTTGAAGTGATGCTTAGTTGATCTTTTTGTGTTCGTGTTCTCTGATCTCAACACTGATATTCTTGAGACCTGCATGCTTTTTATATTCCTGGATCACATCCTTGATGTCTTTGTCGATAAAATCAGCATTGGTGCTGTCGATCAGGACAAAAGAATTTTGAGGAATTTTTTCCAGTGCAGTCTTCAAGATGGGTTTGTTGATGAAAAGTACGTCTTTTCTCAGTTTCACAAGATAATTGTCGCCATCATGCACCACCATGATATTGGAACGGAAATTGACAAATACCATGAAAAGGAGGGCAACCAAGATCCCGATCAGGATACCAATCAACAGATCTGTCAGCAGGATCGAAAGAATGGTGATCGTAAAAGGCAGGAACTGATCCCAACCTTTGTCGTAGAATTCTTTGAACAGGGGCAGCTTGGCCAGTTTGTATCCGGTAAAGATCAGGATGGCAGCCAATGCCGACAGTGGGATTTTATTCAATATGCCGGGTACAAACATGACGCATACCGCAAGCAGCAATCCGTGATAGACTGCCGACATCTTTGATTTGGCTCCAGCATTTACGTTGGCAGAACTTCGGACGATCACAGATGTCATGGGCAAACCGCCGATAAGTCCTGATAAGATATTCCCCACACCCTGTGCTTTCAGCTCTCTGTTGGTGGGGGTTACCCTTTTGAAAGGATCCAATTTGTCAACCGCTTCTATGCTCAACAGTGTTTCAAGACTGGCAACGATCGCAAGGGTCAATGCGGTGGTCCAGACAATTTTATTGCCCAGTTGTGAAAAATCAGGAGTGGTGAAAAAGCTGAAAAATTCCTGCATGTTCTGCGCGACTGGCAGGTTCACCATGTGCTCAGGCTTGATGACAAGGTTCGGATTGCTTGACTGAAACAACTCACTTAATAGGACTCCCATGACCACAGCCACCAGCGGACCCGGTATGTTGCTTAGGCTTTTGATGTTCTTGATCCACTTGCTTTCAAAGAGGATCAGGATCAGCAGGGAAACCAGACCGATTAGGATCGCACCCGGACTGATAAAAGAGAGTGCCATTGACAGTTCAGAGAAAGTATTTTGCTGATCAGGCTGACTGAATGATTCATCTCCGATGAAATCGTTGTCGTAGCCCACCAAATGCGGGATCTGTTTTAAGATCAGGATGATGCCTATGGCCGCCAACATTCCTTTGATGACTGAATTGGGGACATAGTCACCCAAGATGCCCGCCTTTAATTGGCCCAATAAAAACTGCAGTACACCCGCAATCACTACCGACAAAAGAAACACTTCAAAGGATGGCAGTTTCATGATGGAGGCTGCAACGATTGCGGTGAGTCCCGCTGCTGGACCGCTAACGCTCAGGGGTGATCCGCTGAGCAATCCC
>RFVQ01000286.1 GCA_009922495.1 Chitinophagia bacterium | reverse complement strand
AAGGTGACAGCAGGCGGCAAACCCTTGTCAGGTCTGAAAATGATCGCCTCTTTGAAAGGCTCAAGGTCTTCCTTGTCCACCGGCACAACCGATGAGAAGGGGATCATACATTTTATCCTGCCACTGCACTACGGACAAACCAGCCTCATGATTTCGCCGTCAGAAACAAAAGGGACAAAGCCAATCATTGAAATCACCGAGCAGCAAACAGAAAGAAAGAGCATTGCCTTTCCTTGTCTTGCGTTGAAAGAAGAAATGCGGACCGATATCGAAGAGCGCATCTTCAACAGCCGTGTGAGCAAAAGATTCTACGGTGATGCAGCCCGTGCCTATAGCATTCCCGACCGTGACACCAGTGATTTTTATGGGAAGCCCGATGAGCGCTTTCTGCTGGATGAATATGTGCGTTTCCCCAATATGGAAGAAGTAATCGCCGAGATCATTCCTCCCTTGCGTGTGAAGAAAGAGGGAGGTGTGCAGATATTGCAAGTCCTGAACTTGCCTACCAAATCATTCTTTGAGAAAGAACCTTTGGTGCTGGTGGATGGAGTACCCCTGCAAAACTCAAAAGCATTGATCGAATCGGATCCCTTGTTGGTTCGATCCATTGATCTCGTTACAAGAAGGTATTATATCGGAGAAGTGGAATTCAGTGGCATCGTGCATTTCAAGACCTATCGTGGCGACAGAGCCTTGTTGTCCAATGGTGACAATGACCTGATCACTTCTTTCAAAGGAGTGCAGGAAACCGCAACCTTGCAGGCGCCTGTTTTCAGTGCTTCGAACGAACGCATGCCTGATAGCCGCAACCTCTTGCTGAAAGAACAGTCGCTGAAACCTGACGCCTCTGGCACTGTCTCTTTGCGATTCAATACCTCCGATGCGCTGGGTGACTATAAGATTGTAGTGAAAGGATTGAGCAAAGGGGGACAAGAAATCACCTCTTCTTCCATCATTACTGTCAAGTAAGGAATATGCTGACGGTCAGCCAACTTTTTATTTATCCCATCAAATCGCTTGGCGGCATTGAAGTGCAATCTTCCCATGTGGGAGAAAGAGGATTGCAATACGATCGTCGCTGGATGTTGATCGATGAACAGGGCCGCTTCATCACCCAACGCGAGCACAAGCAACTGGCGCTTTTCAGGACAGCGATCGATGCCGATCACCTGATCGTATACCACCAGCAAGATCCTTCCAACAAACTGTTTGTTCCCTTGCAGGTTGCGGCAGATCAATCATTGGAAGTAACCATTTGGGAGGATGTTTGTCGTGCCACTGCGATCAATGCAGCTGCAGATGCCTGGTTCTCAGAACGCGTGGGCATGAAGTTGCGATTGGTTTACATGCCTGATGGCAGCAGAAGAGAAGTGGATCCTGATTATGCTTTTGAAAAAGAGATCACTTCTTTTTCGGATGGGTATCCCATGCTCATGATCGGACAAGCCTCCTTGGATCATCTCAATGCACAATTGCAACAACCCTTGCCCATGGATCGGTTCCGTCCCAATATTGTTTTCACCGGAGGAGAACCGCACCAGGAAGATCAGATGAAATCATTCAGCATTAATGGTCTTAAGATGCTGGGGGTCAAGCCCTGTGCGCGTTGTGTGATGACAACGATTGATCAGGCAACAGGAGCAGCGGGGCAAGAACCCTTGGCAACCCTTTCCACTTATCGCAAGCGCAACAACAAGATCTATTTCGGGCAGAACGTCATACCCAAGTCTTTCGGGATCATCAACGTTGGCGATACAATATCAGCTTAGGATATCCTTCACTACTTTTCCATGCACATCGGTCAGCCTGAAACGGCGGCCCTGGAATTTGAAAGTGAGTTGCTCATGGTCCACTCCCATGAGGTGCAGCAGCGTGGCTTGAAAATCGTGGATGTGTACCGGGTCTTTCACGATGTTGTAACTGAAGTCATCTGTCACGCCATAGCTGAAACTCTTCTTTACGCCGGCACCCGCCATCCACATGGTAAAACAACGGGGATGGTGATCGCGACCATAATTTTCGGGAGATACCTTCCCTTGAGAATAAACCGTGCGACCAAACTCGCCACCC
>RFVQ01000285.1 GCA_009922495.1 Chitinophagia bacterium | reverse complement strand
AATTGGTTGTACGATACGATGCGTATGATAAATTCGATGAGCGATTTGGACATTTATTTTATAACAAGTCATATAATTATTATAGAATACGTTTGGAATATAGGTTTATCGGTGATCAAGCAAAAGACGGACCTGGATGGGCTTTCAGAAACAGCGGCATCATGGTACATGGCCAAACTCCACAGAGCATGGGATTGAAACAGGATTTTCCTGTATCAATTGAAGTTCAATTGTTAGGCGGTGATGGAAAAAACAAAAGAACAACTTGTAACCTCTGTACACCAGGCACCAATGTAGAAATAAACGGAAAGTTAGAAAAGACACATTGCATCAATTCAACTTCTGAAACATATCATGGTGATCAATGGGTAAGAGCTGAAGTGTTGGTGTTGGGAGATTCGGTTGTGAAACATTATGCAAATGGGCAGGAGGTGTTGGTGTATATGAAACCACAAGTAGGTGGTGGGAATGTAGATGGACAAGAAATTGTGTTTGGGACTCCCGGTCAGTTGTTAACGGGAGGAACAATATCATTGCAAAGCGAGAGCCATCCTGTAGAATTCAAGAACATTGAGATTTTAAACTTAGAAGGTTGTATGGATCCAAAGGCATCCAATTATAAATCGTATTATATCAAGTCAAAACCCTCTGATTGTAAGTACAATAAAAAGTAGATTATGAAAAAATGTTTATTTGGTTTTTTTCTGATTGCATCATTTGTTTCAATTGCACAACAACGTCCACCTGCACCCCCGACTCCACCTGTTGCGCCAGCGGCGCCTACTGCAAGTGAGGCAAAACCCAATCCTGCAAACATTCCATTTAATCCTGATCATTCAATTACAGCTGATCATGAAGTGACCATTAAAGGTGTGAGGGTCCCATACAAAACAACTACAGGCATGATGCCTGTCTGGGACATGGAAGGCAAAACCCAAGCTGGCGTATTTTTCACATACTATGAAAGATCTGATGTGAAAGATCGTGCATCAAGGCCGCTGCTAATTTCATTCAATGGAGGTCCTGGTACAGCTTCTCTCTGGATGGAACTTGGTTATACCGGTCCACGTATATTGAATATTGATGATGAAGGTTATCCAGTTCAACCATATGGATTGAGAGACAATCCTTATTCTTTATTGGATGTTGCTGATATTGTTTATGTAGATCCAGTAAATACCGGATTTTCAAGAGCAGTGAGCAAAGATGTACCGACTTCAAGATTTTTTGGAGTAAATGCCGACATTAAGTATTTGGCTGAATGGATCAACACATTTGTATCACGCATGAATCGTTGGGCTTCTCCAAAATATTTGATTGGTGAAAGTTATGGTACAGGAAGGGTTTCAGGATTGGCATTGGAATTACAGAATGCACATTGGATGTTTTTCAATGGAGTGATTCTTGTTTCTCCGACAACGTTGGGAATTGAGAGAGATGGTCCGCTTGCTGCAGCACTGCGCATACCTTATTTTGCAGCAACTGCATGGTATCATAAAGCATTGTCAAGTGATCTTCAGCAAAAAGATTTGACGGCTATGTTGCCTGAGGTAGAAAAATTCACAGTCGATGAATTGATTCCTGCAATAACCAAGGGTGGATTTTTAGATGATGCAAAGCGCAAAGAAATTGCTGCCCGTGTTTCAAAGTATATTGGAATTCCAGAAAAAGTTGTTTTGCAAAATAACTTAGACATTGCTCCTTCATTGTTTTGGAAAGAATTGTTGAGAGACAAAGGATTCACCGTTGGCAGATTGGATTCTCGATACAAGGGAATTGACCGAAGAGATGGCGGCGAGCAACCGGATTTTAATGCAGAATTGATTTCATGGGAACATTCTTTTACGCCAGCGATCAATATGTATTTGCGCGAAGAGTTGAAGTACAAAACGGATTTAAAATATTACGTATTTGGTCCTGTGAATCCATGGGATCGAACTGGGGATAAGACCGGTGAGAATTTGCGTCAGGCAATGGCAGAAAACCCATACTTGCATGTATTGATTCAGTCAGGGTATTATGATGGAGCCTGTGATTATTTCAATGCCAAGTATAGCATGTGGCAAATGGATCCAAGTGGGAAATTAAAAGACAGATTGA
>RFVQ01000284.1 GCA_009922495.1 Chitinophagia bacterium | reverse complement strand
CACCCTTACCAGAATGCAAAGTTCCCTCCTTATACTCACGATATACCTTGCCAACCTTCTTTTGAGCCATAGTAGGTTTTTTCATGGTGCTTCCTCAGTAGAGAATCTTGGCAATGATGGTTCCAGAGGTGTAGGCAGTGCAATTCGCCCTCAAATACTTGGGAGCATTAGCCAGGGTGACAAAGCCATCAGCAGTCAAGGCAGTGCCAACAGTGCTGAAGGTTGTGCCATCAAGACTGCCTTGCAAAGCAACAGTGGCGGTTGTGATGCCTGTGACATGAAGGATTGCTGGCAAACCAGCATCCACTTGAACGGCCTTAGATGCGCCAGTTGCAGTGACAGAACTTAGCAAAGTGATAGGAGTGGTTAAGGATGCCATTATTTACCTCTTGAAGATTTCTTCATCATGTTTGTTGCGGTTCGCTGACCCTTTTTGGGGAGCATCTTAGGTTTCCCAATTGCCACCATGATGGTGACAGGAACACCTTTCTTCTTTGCGGGAGATCATGGTTTTTCCTTGGTTATTGGCCCACCAGACTTCCAAGCATCACAAGTACGGGCCGCAGCACAGGTGAATTGAAACAGATCACAGTATCCCAGGTTAGCCGCCTTGACGAAGTTCTCGTCATAAGACAGTTCACCCTCATTCTCATCCTTTTCCAGGCCAGAAATGATGCACTCCATCATGCTGGGAGTCTGTATAAAAGCGGCACAGTTGCCACATCTCATGTTCTTGATGCTAGATGTAGGTGCGTTGTACATCTTGGCCTTCTTCAGCCAAAAAGCATCGTTTGCCTCATTGGGATTGGGTGGGCCATAACCAAACTTCTTGAATGCGTTATTCCTGTTTTTCAGGTTAACAGACACATCATGGGTGGCAATGGGGCACGACTTCCCTGAGAGCAAGCCTTTCATTTCATCAGCCTTTCGCCAATAAATGTGACTACGCCACCAACGGCAGAGGCAATGGTCATTCCAACCCAAAACCCACCTTTGCCCTTATTTGCCAACTCAAGCAAAGCCTTTACATCTTTGCTCAAAGTATGCACTTCATTCTGGAGAGCCTCAACTTGGGCCTCCAGCTTTCCAAAATCTCTTGCGTCTATGTCAGACATTTGCAACTTTCCTTGGGCGACCCATGCGCCGAACAACTGGCGGTGTGAAAGCAGTGTCTTTTCTTACGGCTTCAGGATCGTAAGCAATAGGCGCTTCCTCTTGTTCATCAACACGAACATATCCTTGGTGACCCTTCATGGAGTCAATGTCATGTTGCAAGGTGAAACTGACTGTATTGCCAGACTGAAGACAGCGAAAAGTTGCCATTTATTTCTCCAAAACAAAGAAAGGGGGGACGAACCCCCCAATCTTTAGACCATACGAGCAATTACCAACTTGACAGTGCTTGACGCTAGGTCAACAGCACTACCAGTTGTGTTGGTAGTGGCAATGGTCACAGTGTCAGTAGCAGAGACATAAGCGCGGCGAACCAAACCCGCCTCACTTACACCAGCAGACATACCAATCACCATATCACCCAGGGCAACGCCAGGGACAGTCACAGTATCAGTACCAGCAGCTTGGTCTGCAACAGATGCAGAGTTCAAGGTGCAAGTAATTGACCATGTGTCACTGAATAACCCACGAAAAGACTCATTGTCTCGATTCGAAACAACAGAGGTAGCAGCAGCCATTTTGTTCTCCTAAATTACAGGTTAAAAAAAGACCCCCCCACTAGGGAGGGGGCAACTGCAATCAGGTAGGCACAACCAAGGCAAACATGGATGCGGCGTTCGGATCGGTTGAAGTGGTGGAAGTGCGGAGAGCCTTCACGCCATACAAGGTGTCCGAAGTGAACAGCGTACCCAAGTACTCTTGTTTGTACTGAGTTTGTGAGCGGATACCCACTTGCTCAACCAAAACCATAGAGTCACGATGGCCCATCAAGCAAACACGAGCAATGGCAGTGCCAGATGCGGGGTAAGTCGCAGTGGCAGAGGCAGAGTCAGCGTTGCTGGTGGTGAACACGGGGATGCCGTACAGGTTACCAATCTCACCATTGCGGATGGCGTTGCCATCACCCACAAAGGCTTGCTCAGTGTA
>RFVQ01000283.1 GCA_009922495.1 Chitinophagia bacterium | reverse complement strand
TGATTTCACCTGATCCAATCGCATTAGCATTTCCAATAATAAGTTTTGAACTGTTAATATTTGTTCCACCGCTATAAGTGTTTGCAGTATTTATTGTTACAACGCCTGTTCCAGATAAACTTACAGATCCTGTTCCAGAAACAGTATTACTGAATGTTATATTTACGTTAACAAGAATATTTAATATTCCACCATTATTTAAAATAGTACTTGTTGGTAATTTATTTACTGTTTTATCAGTACCATTTTCATTACTAATAATTGTTCCGCTTAAACTTTCATAATCATAAACAACTCTAACCCCTATTGGAATTACTACTTGTGCAACGTTGCCGTTAATTGGAATTGCTCCATTATTCCAATTAGTTGGATCTGACCATTTGCCCCCAGATGCACCAGTATAATTTACAGACTCAAGCTGACTGATTTGACCAATATTTTTAGTTATTCCGCCAGAATCTAATGCATAATTAGAAGAGTCTGCCCCTTCAATAAATGCATTTAATGTAATTTTTTTATTAGTATTTACATTGGCATCGGTAAAAGAACCTATTCCATAAACAGAAACAGTATCTCCTGTTTTAATCGTACTTGCTGAAGGCGTAACTGTTGTGTTGCTTCTAGTGATATTGGTATTGCCATCATAAGTTTTTGCAACACTTAAAATTAGATCATCTGTTTTAATAACTTTTGGATTAACTGTTAAGGTTCCAGTTACAACCATCGGATTATTAAAGTTACTTCCTGTAATTATAGTTTTATCTGCTACCAAGTCATAGGCTCCTACTACAATATTTCCAGAACCGCTTTTAGTTGCAGATGATGCGACTATGTCAAAGGATGCTGTTCCTCCAACACCATCATTTGCAACTACAGAATTATTTGTAATAGTTACATTAGATAAAGTAACAATTGTATTGTTGTCACTGCTTAAATACCTAGCTGTTAATGTATAATTAATTGGATCTGAATAATTAACAGTCTTATTGTTTACAGCGACTAATAATGTATTTGCAGGAACAATTGTAAATTTTCCTGTTTCATAAGTAATCTGATAATTACCATTTGTTGTTCCATAACCACTTGGAGTTAAAACATAAGTTCCAGCAGTATTTAATTCTAAATTATTTCTAGTAATTGATAACGATCCAGTTAAAGCGCCATTACTACTAGTGTCTGTTCCTTTAAAGCCTACATATGTTGCACCATTATAACTTGTTGGTTCAGTTTCTGTTACAAATTTTGCAGCATCAGAAGCTATAATTTTTAAAGGCGCAGGTGTTATATTTGCATTAGCAATGGTTTGTGCAGATATAGAATAGTTACTAATATCTGTTCCAGAATATGAAGTTGTTAAATTTATTTGTTTTGCATTTCCAACATTTTGATTCTCAAATACTCCTGTAGCCGTAACATCAATGCTATCTCCTGGAATTAATCCAGAACGCACCACAGCAGTTGTATTTAAAGTTGCAAGGGTATTGCCATCGTAGATTTTATTTTCCCCTGTTATTCCAGAGATCGTTAACGGTCTTTTTGAAATAGTTGCTATTGTAGTTGGAGCTGAGAATGCATCAGTTCCTGTAAAAGTATATCCGCTAATCGTTACCGTTTTGTCAGTTCCAGCATTCTTATTGTCAAAAGTTCCAACTCCAGTTCCAGTAACTTTTACATCATCTCCTGTGTAATATTTTTTATCAGTAGATGTCGTTGCTCCGCCTGTTAATTCGCCAGCACCTGATATTGTGGTAGATACAAGGCCATCATAAACCTTACTATCCGCTGTCAAACCAATAACTGTGATTGGTTTTGGAGTAATATTTGCTGTCGTTGTATTATCAGCTACAGAATAGTTTGAACCAATTCCACCATTTGTTCCATTATTTAAAATATATTTAACAGTTATAGTTTTTCCATCTCCAACATTTTTATCGCTAAATGTTGCAGTATTAACTGAAGCTGTAATGGTTTCGCTTCCAACAAATCCACTTAGAGTTCCAATTGTACTTATCGTTGCTGTAGTTGTGCTATCATAAACTTTATTATTAGCTGTTGGAGATCCAATCGTTAATGTTTTTTTAGTAATTGTAGCTGCAACTGTTTTACTAGATGAGTCTAAAGCGTAATCTG
>RFVQ01000282.1 GCA_009922495.1 Chitinophagia bacterium | reverse complement strand
TCGAGGTGGAGGACGCCAAGCATGTGATTGTGAACAAGCGCAGCATGAAGCCCGGATATGCTGGAATTGAAAACCAGCTTTTCTTCCAACCCAAGACCTCCATGCTTTTTGGTGACGCCAAAAAAGCGCTGCAAGACCTTTTGGCTGAGATCAGAAATATCTGACCAAAGGATGGAATGGAAGCAGCAATTTTTAGCATCCCTTGATGGGGTCAAGGGTTTTGAAAAAGATGCTTTCATTCACGCCCATCAAACAGCCGCTCCTGTATCCATTCGCCTCAATCCTTCCAAAGCATTCGATCCCAAAGATGTTTTCGCTGCTGCCGGCATAATGGGAGAAGTCCCCTGGTGCCCAGATGGATACTATCTTCACAACAGACCCGTCTTTACCTTAGAACCGTTGTTGCATGCCGGTGCCTTCTATGTTCAGGAGGCTTCCAGTATGTTTATCCGCCATGTCTTGGATTCAGTTTTTCAACAGGATAAAAATTTGAAGGCATTGGACCTCTGTGCAGCACCGGGTGGCAAAACCACTTTGATTGCATCACTGCCATACTTTGGTACAGTGCTGGCCAACGAGATCATCCAATCCAGGGTAGGAGTGTTGGCTGAGAACATGGTTAAATGGGGAAGCAGTCATGTGCTGATCAGCAACAATGATCCGGAAGAGGTTGCGCGACTTGGTGAACAATTTGATCTTGTGCTCACTGATGCTCCCTGCAGCGGAAGTGGTTTGTTCAGAAAAGATGAAGCGGCCATGGATGAATGGTCTCCTGCTGCAGTTGAATTGTGTGCAGCGCGACAAAAAAGAATTCTGCAACATGCCATGTCACTCGTCAAAGATGGAGGCTATCTGCTCTACAGTACCTGTTCCTATTCCCTGTTGGAGAATGAAGCCAATGCAGATTTTATAATGGCATCAGGTTTGTTTGAATCTGTTGCGATAGAAGTGAAGGATGAATGGGGAATCGTGAAGACGGAATCAGCAAAACATCATGCCAGTTGTTTCCGGTTCTACCCCAATCGTTTGTCGGGTGAAGGATTCTTCTGTGCAATGTTTCGGAAAACGGGCGGATCCGCATCTGCTGAAGATATCCAACAGTCAAAACCATTTCCGGCTGCCCGCATCGTCCAACAATGGCTGCAGCACCCCATTCCAGACATGGCCTTTCACATGAAAGACAATACTGTTTTCATGCTGGAAGCCGCTTCTTTTTCCGCTTATCAGGAGTGGTCTGGATTTTTGAAGATTCGAAAGAGTGGATTGAAAATGGGGGATTTGATCCGTGAAGAATTGGTCCCGGATCACGAGTTGGCCATGAGTCCCTATTTGAACAGGGAACTGCCCATGATTGAGCTTGACAAGGAGAAGGCTATCCGATACCTCAGGAAGGATGAGGTATCGGTGGATAGAGCAGCATTGGGATGGCACATTGTGAAATACAGCAACCAAGCAATCGGCTGGGCCAAAATGGTAAATGGCAGGCTCAAGAATCATTATCCGCTCAATTGGAGGATACTGATGCAAGCGAGGTAAATTTTAACATAATCCCTGATTACTTAGGGGGAGTTTCTTTTGTCTTTTTCATCAATATTGGATTAATTTGTAAGGTAACCATTTGAACATGAGGATCTTCATTGTGTGCTTTTTATTGATTTTGTCCCAGGTTGTCTTTTCACAAAAGACAAAATTCTTTGCCCAAAAAAGCAACAACGAACTCTATGTTGAACACAAGGTTCAGCCCAAAGAAAACTGGTACAGTGTTGGTCGTCTGTATTTTATCAGTCCCAAAGAGATTGCCAAGTTCAATGCAACAACCATCGAAAAAGGGTTGGGCATAGGGCAAACCCTTCGCATTCCGCTCAACACTACCAACTTTTCCCAGGCAACTGATGCCAACAAAGAAGGTCTGCCTGTGTATCATACCGTTCAGCCCAAGGAGACCTTTTTCCGTGTAGTCAGTGGATATGGTGCGGCGGCGGCGGACATCAAAAAATGGAATGGATTGAAGAGTGAACAACTGAAAGCCGGCACGGATTTGGTAATCGGATTCCTGAGACCGGCAGTTGCCATGCCCAATGAAACGGCACCTGTCGCAGTGGCTACCAAAGAGCCTGCCAAGTCAGTAGCA
>RFVQ01000281.1 GCA_009922495.1 Chitinophagia bacterium | reverse complement strand
GCTGTTCATAGTCGTTGTGGGAGTGTGCTTGTATCTGTGCGTGAACATTCCCGGTAATGAAGCTTAGTACAAAATTCAAAGTGAAATAACAAGTAAAAAACAATAAATAACGATTTGTTGTCTTTGATTTCATATACGGTTTAATTAAATAACCTTGTTTTGAGGTTCAAAACCAAAAGTAAGTCCAAAAAATTCAACATGAGAAAAAGCAGTTTTCCGCAAGCATGCAGCAAGTTATTTACTTGCTTGCTGACAATGGGAATTCTCCTGGTTGTATCGCATTTCAATGATGTATCAGCCGCCGAAAAAAATTCCCACTCCAATCTTTTTGACAAAATCGTAAAAGGCCGCATCACGGATGCAAACAGCGGCACTGCTCTTGTAGGCGCCAACGTTAGCCTGAAAGGAAGCTCCGTATCTGCCCTTACCGATCGTCAGGGTGATTTTTCTATTTCTGTGCCTGATGACAAGGCCGTCCTTGTTGTTTCCTTTGTAGGATATACCACACAGGAGATTGCAGTAGGCAACAGAACCTCGGTGAATGTAATCCTTCAGCCTGCTTCAGCCGACCTTGCCCAGGTGGTGGTGGTGGGATATGGTACCCAAAGCAAGCGGGACGTGACTGGTGCCGTGAAGAGTGTAAAAGCAGAAAGCTTCAACAAGGGTATCATCAACGCTCCCCAGCAATTGCTGCAGGGTAAGGTGGCTGGTGTAAATGTTACCTCTGCCAGTGGTGAACCCGGTGGCAGCCAGGGCATCACCATCCGCGGCCCGGGTGGTATCAGAACCGGAAGCACGCCACTTTTTGTAGTGGATGGGCTTCCACTCGATAATTCATCTACCGGCAATGGTGATCCATTGAACTTCATCAACCCTGCCGACATTGAATCCATGGACGTCCTGAAGGACGCTTCTGCTACCGCCATCTATGGTGCCCGTGGTGCCAACGGTGTGATCCTTATCACTACCAAAAAAGGAAAGGCCGGAACTTCCAGCATGAATTACAGCGGAAGCCTTGGTGTTTCTGAACTGGCCCGCAAGCTTCCAGTTTTCAGCGCGGATGAATTCAAAAAGCGTGTTGCTGAAATTGGCGGTATTCTTGACGATAAAGGCGGTAACACAGATTGGCAGGATATCATCACCCGTTCAGCCATCACCCAGAACCATAACCTCACCATGAGCGGTGGTGCCGACAAGCTGGTGTATTTTGCTTCCTTTGGATTGCAGAAGCAAGAGGGTATCATCAAAACCAATGACCTTGATCGCTATTCCGGCAGGTTCAATGCCACCCAGAAATTCTTCAACGACCGACTGATCGTGGACGTAAACCTCAGTGCCAACAGCACCAAACAGATCCGTCCCAATGTTGGTTCTGCTATCGGAGATGCCATCAGCAATAACCCTACGTATGCCGCTTACAATCCTGATGGATCCATCGCTGCCTATCAGCTGATCAACAATCCCTTGCTGACCTTCAAACTGGACAAAGACAATACCATCACCAACAGGGTGATCGGAAGTATTTCTCCTTCTTTCAAGATCACCAAGGATCTTATCTATAAAATGAATTTTGGTGTTGACAACTCAACAGCCACTCGCGATATCCAAAACCTTCCCAACCTGCTTCCGCAACGCGATGGCCGTTTGGAGAGCTATAACCTGATCAACAAGAACACCCTGATCGAAAACTACCTTACCTATAATTTCAAACTGAAGGAGCACAGCTTCTCAGTCCTCGGTGGTCACTCCTATCAGAAGATCTTCCTGCAGGGACGGGGTTGGAGCATCAACAAGTTCCCCATCACTCCAGTAGAGCCTATCTATAATCCCGGAACCGGACAGGAACTGACGTTGGCGAACAACAGACCCTTTGGCTATGCCACCATCAATGAACTTCAATCCTTCTTCTCTCGTGTGAATTATTCATACAAAGGAAAATACCTTGCTACAGCTAACTTCCGTATGGATGGATCGAGCAAGTTTGGTGCCAACAACAAGTATGGATATTTCCCCTCCTTCTCACTGGGATGGAAGATCGATGAAGAAGATTTCATGGCGAACAGTCCCTTCAGCAACCTGAAGCTGCGTGCCGGCTGGGGACAAACCGGTAACCAGGAGATCCCCTCCAAGATCAC
>RFVQ01000029.1 GCA_009922495.1 Chitinophagia bacterium | reverse complement strand
TATATATTTGCCTCCAACAATGTTTGGGTTGCCAATAAGGAAGGATGGATCAGCCTGTTTCTCTTTGTTGATGCTGATACCTCCTCCCTGAACCATTTTTCTGGCTTCTCCTTTGCTGGGAAAGATTCCGGTCTCTGCAAGGAAACTGACAATATCAATGCTTTCTGCAATTTTTTCGGCTGAGATACTATGAACGGGAACGCCATCCATGGCATTCAGCAATTCTTCTTCAGAAAGGGTTGTCAGGTCGATTTCTTCTCCCTTGCCGAACAATTGTTCCGTGGTTTTTTGGGCAGCTTCAAATTCTTCTTTGCCATGAACAAAACTGGTGATGCATTCGGCCAGTTTCTTTTGCAGGATCCTTGATTCTGGTGCCTTTGCATGCATTTCGATCAGGGATTCAATTTCATGCTTATCGAGCAGGGTAAAGATTTTGATCCACTTGATGGCATCTTCATCGGCGGCATTCAGCCAAAACTGGTAGAACTGAAAAGGAGTGGTTTTGGTGGGGTCCAGCCAAACATTTCCTTTTTCGGTCTTCCCGAATTTCCCGCCATCGGCTTTGGTGATGAGGGGGCAAGTAAAGGCAAAGCCCTCGCCACCGGCTTTTCTTCTGATCAGTTCAGTTCCGGTGGTGATATTTCCCCACTGGTCGCTACCCCCCATCTGCAGTTTGCAATTTTTGTGGGTATAGAGCCAATAGAAGTCATATCCCTGCATCAGTTGGTAAGCAAATTCTGTATAGCTAATGCCGGTTTCACCTTCGATCCTCTTGCGCACACTGTCTTTCGACATCATGTAGTTGACGGTTATATGCTTGCCTACATCCCGCAGAAAATCAATGAAACCAAGATTTTTGAACCAGTCGTAATTGTTGACCAGTTCTGCACTGTTGGATTTTTCGGGACTAAAATCCAGGTATTTTGACAACTGGTTTTTTACACCGGCAATATTTTTTTGCAGGGTTTCTTCATCCAATAGATTTCTTTCTTCACTTTTCCCGCTCGGGTCACCCACCATGCCCGTTGCGCCTCCTACCAGGGCAATGGGTTTATGGCCCGCTTGCTGAAGGTGGTACAACAATAAAATGGGCACCAGGCTGCCAATATGAAGACTGTCCGCCGTTGGATCGAACCCGATATAAGCCGTAGTTGGCTCTTTTTCAAGCTGTTCCGCTGTTCCCGGCATGATGTCTTGCAGCATGCCTCTCCATTTGAGTTCTTCGATCAGGCTCATTTGTTCAGACTTTGCGCAAATGTAGGATAGAATGCCTTTACGGGCAACTGGGTACAATATCTTGATCCATAAAACATTATTTATCAATTATATCAATTGTTGTATGACATATATGTCACACATAACATACATGCTCCTAATTTTGAATAGCCGATGAATTTGCGAAAATCCTGGTTATTGCTCGTGCTTTCTTTTCTAGCGGTATGCCGCGTAGATGCCCAGTTCAGGAAATATTCCAATGAGTTCTTGAACATAGGAGCTGGCGCGAAGGGGCTGGCCATGGGAAGTGCGCAAACCGCAACGGCCAACGATGCAACTGCGGGATACTGGAATCCCGCGGGGCTGACAGAAATAAAGGAATATCCCGTTGCAGCCTTGATGCACGCCGAATATTTTGCAGGGATCGGCAAATACGATTATGCCTCTTTGGCCATGCCAATAGGAGATCCAACAACCGTAACCAGAACGCTTGGATTTTCGTTGATTCGATTCGCAGTGGATGATATCCCCAATACTTTGTTTTTGGTTGATGCGGATGGTTCTGTCAATTACAACAACATCCGATCTTTTTCTTCTGCTGACTATGCCTTTTTGTTGTCCTATGCACAGGTGATCTATGGTGATGATGAGCAGACCTTGTCGTTTGGTGCCAATGCCAAGATCATTCACAGGACAGTGGGTCGTTTTGCAAATGCCTGGGGTTTTGGTTTGGATGCAGGATTGCAATACAGATTGAAAGGATTTAGTCTTGGGTTGAACGCAAAGGATTTGACCACTACCTTCAATGTTTGGAATTTCAATTTCAGTGATCGGGAGAAAGAGGTGCTTTACTTGACAAAAAATGATATCCCTGTTCAATCGACTGAATTGACGGCTCCCAGGCTTTTGGTAGGGGCTTCTTATACCGGTGATCTATCCAATAATCTATCCTTTCAGGGTGAGTTAAATCTTGACCTGACATTTGATGGGAAAAGAAATGTTTTGTTTCGTTCTTCAACTGTGAGCATGGATCCCAGGATCGGAATGGAACTGGGATACAAGAAAATTTTATTCGGAAGGATGGGTGTGTACAATTTTCAGCAGGGGCTGAAAGATGGGGATACCAGCCATCAGCAAAAGGTATGGATCTATCAGCCTGGATTAGGGGTGGGATTCAAACTGAAGGAAGTTGAAATTGACTATGCTTTCACCAATTTGGCCAATCAGTCCAACCCCTTGTATACCCATGTTTTTTCATTGCGGTTCAATTTGAAACGAAAGGAGCATTAAGCTTATGCATTTCCGAAAGCTTCATATGTTGTTATTGTTATTCACGGGATTGCTTTCTACGCGGCAGCTCACAGCGCAGTATAACAATGAATGGATTGATTACAACAAGACCTATTACAAGTTCAAGGTTGGTCAGACTGGTTTGTACAGGATACCTTATGATGTATTGCAGGCGGCAGGACTTGGAAGCGGAAGGGCTGAACATTTTCAATTGTGGAGAAATGGACAGGAGGTGCCGCTCTACACCAGTGTTGCAACAGGATTGTTTTCGCAGACCGATTTCATTGAGTTTTTTGGTGTGATGAATGATGGAAAGCCGGATGCTGTGATGTACAAAAAACCTGAATTTCAATTGTCGGACAAGTGGAGTTTGCAAACCGATACCGCAGCATATTTTCTAACGCTGAATACCAATGGTAGTAATATAAGGTTGGCCCATGATCTGAACAATGTTGCTGGCAATACTTTGACACCCGATCGGTATTTCATGTATACCTTTTCAAGGAACTTCAAAGACCAGATCAATGCAGGCTATGCAGCCATTGTGGGAGTTTATGTGTACTCTTCCTCTTATGACAATGGGGAAGGTTGGAGCAGCAGAAATATTCAGCCAGCTTCGCCATTGGTAGAACAATACAACAATTTGTTTCCCGCATCGGATGGACCTGATCCTGTAATTAGCATAACTGGATTCGGTAATGCCTACAATTCCAGAAAGCTACAGGTCCGGGTGAATGGGGTGGATGTGCTCAGTGAGCAGATGGACTATTTCTCATCCTTGATCAAGGAGCAATCCTTTGCCAAAAGCTTGTTGAACGGAGTACAGGATACAATTAGGATCATCAATTCATCTGCCATCAATACAGACCGGGTGACCTTGGGTAAATATGAGATCATTTATCCACGTCAATTCAATTTTGGTGGAGCCTCTTTGTTTGAATTCACGCTACCCGAAAATCTGATGGGCAATTTTCTTGAGATTGCCAATTTCAATGCCAATGGGGTCCAGCCTATTTTGTACAATCTGACAAATCGAAAAAGATATTTGGGAGACATCAGTTTGCCGGGCAAAGTTCGTTTTGCTTTACCGGCAGGGGGTGCAAGGGATTTTGTGTTGATGAATGCCTCGTCCACTTCAGTATTGCGGGTGAATGCGTTCGAGCAAAAAAAGTTTACAAATTTTGGCGATGCCGCCAATCAGGGTGATTATTTGATGATTGTTCACAATAGCTTAAGAGCAAGTGCCAATGGGGATGCGATTGAAAATTATAAAAACTATCGATCCAGTCCAGAAGGAGGGGCCTACCGGGTAGGCATTTATGATATCGACGAGTTGGTTGATCAGTTTGCTTTTGGCATCAAGAAGCACCCTTTGTCAATCAAGAACTTCATTGCATTTGCCAGAGCCCTGTTTTCCAAGTCACCATCCAACATATTGTTGGTAGGGAAGGGCATCACCTATGATCAGTATCGTAGTTTTGAATCAAGGTCTGTTACGGAGAGAATGAACCTGGTTCCGACATTTGGGAACCCCGGATCTGATAATATATTGGCTTCCTCGGATAATGATCCTACACCGGAAGTGCCCATTGGAAGGCTTTCGGTGGTGAGAGGAGATGAGATCAATGCTTATCTTGAAAAAGTAAAAGAACATGCCAAGGCTTTGTTGCCGCTGGATCAGAGCATTGCCGGTAAAGCCTGGATGAAGAATTTTGCCCATGTCATTGGAGGCGGTGATCCTTACTTGCAATCAGTGATCCTGGGCTATATGAATGGCGTCAAGCGTTACGTTGAGGATACATCCTATGGTGCGAGAGTCTATACTTTTGAGAAAGTGACTTCTGCGGGTGTAGACCTGGTGAACTCAGGATTGCTGGGTAGTTTGTTTTCAGAAGGGTTGGGTGTGATCACTTATTTTGGGCATTCTTCAGCCAATTCAATGGAGTTCAACTTGGACAATCCCAATGTCTTTGACAATCCAGGGAGGTATCCCTTGTTTATTGCCAATGGGTGCAACGCAGGTAATTTTTTTATTTATGACACCTTGAGGATAAGCAATGGGAAGCGGTCTATTTCGGAGAACTATGTGTTGACTCCCAACAGAGGCAGTATTGGCTTTTTGGCCAGTACCCATTACGGCATTGTCAACTATCTAAATATTTATACAACAAGTTTGTACAAACGGATGGCCGGGATGGATTATGCATCAACCCTTGGAAGATTGCAGGCAAATGTGATCACGGAAATCATACAGCAGATTGGGATGCATGATTATTACAATCTCATCACTGCTGAGCAGATTTTGTTGAATGGGGATCCTGCCGTTCAGTTGTATCCCCATCTCAAACCTGATTATGCCATTGAAGAGCCTCAGATCAGGATCAGTCCCCTTCCACTCAGCATCACCCATGCCAATTTCGATCTAAAGATCAAATACTATAACATTGGCAAGGCCACCAAGGATTCCATTGATCTGTTGGTGAAGAGGGTTTTGCCGGATGGGAAGTGGGTAGAATTGTTCAGGCAAAGAAGACCGCCCGTTTATGTGGCGGATTCTGTAAACATTGCTGTTCCCATCAATCCATATACCGACAAGGGACAAAATAAGATACAGGTATATCTTGATTCCGTCGGGCTGCTTTCAGAGATCACCCGGTCAAACAATTTTGTCACAAAGAATTTTATCATTGCTGATGACGAGGTAAGGCCAGTATATCCGATTGAGTTTTCGATCGTGAATTCCATTAGCCCAAAGCTCACCGCAACCACGGGTAATTTTCTTCAAAAGCCCGCTCAGTATATCCTGGAAGTGGATACGACAGCGCTCTTTGATTCACCGCTGAAGGTTACCCAGCTTCAGTCCTCTTTGGGTGGAGTCATTGATTTCAATCCGGTATTGCCCTTGCGCGACAGTTTGGTGTTTTATTGGCGCGTTGCCAAAAAGCCTGATACGGGGACGGTTTACAATTGGTCCGGTTCTTCATTTGTTTATCTCTCTCAAAGTGGACCCGGCTGGAACCAGTCGCATTATTTTCAGTATTTGAAAAACACTTATGATAAATTGGTTTACAATGGGAGAGACTTGGAATTTGGAAAGCAAAATGGTTTGTTGGCCATAAAAACCGGGATCTTTCCTAACCTGAATACACAAATTTCACAAAATCTCAATTTGATCAGGACGACTGGCTGTAGTGCAGCGTTTGGCAGTTTGGAGTTTATGGTTTTTGACAAGAAAACAGGACTTGGCCTAAAAAATATTTCTCAAGGGGCCACGGGCATGTTCAATAGTATTTCTCCCTGCTTTCCTGCGGTACAAAATCAGTTTAATTTTTATTATGGAACTGCAACCGGGAGAAGGTATATAATGGACTTTTTGAATGCTATACCTTCCAATACTATGGTTATTGCAACCAATTGGGCCAACACTTCCCTGCAAACAGTATTTGTTGATGAATGGAAGAAGGATACGCTATTGTATGGATCCAATCAATCTCTTTATCATCAATTAAAACAATATGGCTTCAAGGTTATCGACTCATTTAACAAGAATCTCCCAATGATACTTGTTTTTGAGAAGGATGAAAAAGGGAGTATACAGGCGAAGGATGAAAAAATTGGGAGCAATATCCTGGATATTATAGATTTGAATTTCGATTATCTAAGTTATGGAACGGAGGGAGCAGTATCCACTACCATTGTGGGTCCTGCAAAAAAATGGAATTCCCTCCATTGGAAAGAGATGTCAAGTGAACTGGGCATTGCCGATACTACCAGGATTGCTGTCATTGGATTGAAGACTGATTTTTCTGAAGTTGACCTGTATGCCAGTCAAGCAATTCAAAAAGATACCATTCTCTCATTCATCGATGCCAGAGAGTATCCATACATAAAGCTTGTCCAGTCAAAAAAGGATTTTGTATACAGGACGCCCTCCATCAGCAGGTATCTCCAAATCAAATATGATCCTGTTCCTGAGGGGGCATTGACCCTGTCCAACGCAATCCCATTAAAAGATACGCTGGAAGTGGGGGAGCCCCTGTTGATCAATCTGGCTTTCAAAAATATCAGCAATACTTCCTTTGACAGCCTCAGGACATTTATCGCTGCAACTGATCCCCAAAACAACAGCAAGGTTTTGTTTGATGGCATGAAAAAGCCTTTGGTCAGCAAGGATACCATTCAGTTGAATTACTCCATCGATACCAAAAACCTAGTTGGAGATAATTCGATTTATGTAAATTTCAATCCCGGTTATGCTCAACCGGAGCAATATCTGTTCAATAATTTTCTGAACAAGAATATCTACGTCCGACCAGATAATTATGCCCCAAACTTGGATGTGACATTTGACGGTCTGCATATCTTGAACAAGGATATGGTCAGTCCCAAACCCACCATACTCATCAAGTTAAAAGATGATAGCCGTTTTTTAGCCCTGAATGACACTTCGCTTTTTAGTGTAAGAATCCGATATCCCAGTGGCACTATTCGAGTAGTACGATTTGACAATGATACCTTGCAGTTTACGCCATCGCTCAATCCACTGGGGGGTAACAACAATACGGCCTCCTTATTATACAAGCCATATTTAACAGAAGACGGCGAATACGAATTGATGGTTACAGCAAAAGATAGAAGCAATAATTTGTCTGGGGCATTGGATTATAGTGTCGTTTTTCAGGTAGTCAACAAGTCGATGATCACCAATTTGCTGAATTATCCCAATCCATTCACCACTTCAACATCCTTTGTATTTACGCTTACCGGTGCGGCAGTACCTTCTTATTTGAGCATACAAATCCTAACCGTTACCGGGAAAATCGTTAAGGAGATCAACAAGCATGAATTGGGGCCACTGAGGATCGGTCATAACATAACGGAGTATAAATGGGATGGCAGGGATCAATTTGGACAACCGTTGGCCAATGGGGTATACCTGTACAGGGTGATGTCTGAAATAGATGGCAAAAAAATTGAAAAACTGAAGACAGGCAATTTCAATACGGAAAAGTATTTCCAAGGAGGATACGGTAAGATGTATCTTATGCGCTAAGGTTCAACCATGGATTTCAATGATTTTCCCCCAGCTCTTCAATTGTTGATCATTCTATGCAAGCCTGAATGGTCTGAATTTGATTTGGCGTTTATGCAGGAACACCGGTCTACTAATCAAGACTTGTTATTGCAATGGGCCACCAGACACCGAGTAGAACCTTTGTTGTGGAAAGCGCAACAAAAAATCCGATTATTTTCTGCCTCGTTTTCTGATAGGCTTGAAAAAAATGTACGCGAAAACCAACGCAGGGCATTGCAGTCTAAAGCATTGCAAGCAAAGCTGTTTGGTTTGATGCAAGAAAAGGATATCAGTGGGTTTTTCCTCAAAGGAACCGCTATTGCTGAACGATTCTATGATGATGTAGCAGAGCGCCATGTATTGGATCTTGATCTTTGTGTGGGAGAGGATAATATCCAATGGATGACAGAAGAACTCATTCGTTTGGGATTTCAGCCATCTCCCAATATCCTCCATTTCAATCCTGCTCAATGGAATTATTTTAAAACAACCCACCATGATATTTATTTTTCATCAAGTGCAGGTCGATATTCACCGCCCGTTGAATTGCATTGGCGATTAAGAAGCTCGTTTGGGGATTTTGACTTTAACCCTATTGGTCCCATGCATCCTTGTGACGAGTTCTTGTATCTATGTGTGCATGGAACTGAACATGGATGGTTCAGGCTAAAATGGCTAATGGATATGCCAAGAATAATACTGAAATCTGGTCTTGATTGGAACAGCATTGTTCAAAGAGCAGTGGAGTTGAATTGTTCAAAGCATTTGGATATTACGCTTTTGGTCTTAGATGGATCAGGCATCATGCCTTTGCCTGATGCATTGCGTTCAATGCTTGACCCGGTCAAATACCAATATCAATTAAATTATATTGCCAAAGCAATAGGTTCAACATCGCATTTCAATGAAACGGACCAGAACCGATGGAACTACTTCCGGTACTTGTGGAGCTTGAGCAGCCATAAATGGAATGGTAGATTTATCCTGAATTTTCTGACCAGTCCCAATGATTGGAAAATCATCTCGTTGCCCTCTTCTTTATTTTTTTTATACTTCCTGATGCGCCCATTTCTATGGGCGTATCGCAGGATCGGATAGCATGCTTATTTCAACGGAAACCTTGTCAGCAACTGAAAAGATTTTGGTCCTCTCTATCTTGAGCGACAAGTTGGATAAAAGGCAGCTGATTTAGTAATAAAAATCACATTTTTTATAATCCTGCTCATGGGCTCCCCAAAAATGCTCAGATCATCTATATATTCCATCTGTTGTTGTAGGGTGTATCCTTTATTTCAAATTAACCAAACTTGTATCACTATTGGGCATATGGTTTGATCGTCGATTCGGAGATTGAATTTCCGGAGCTATTTCCTTTAGCGGCATGCACGGTTCCATCTGTGAAATTGCGGTATGGCAAAATCCCACCATTGAATGTTCATCCAGATGGACTTTATCAGGAAAATATTGTAGTCACCCCTACGGAATACTTTTTAAAAGTTACAGGGGTTGCACAATATTATGTTTCTGGCGGTAAAGACATCGTTGTTGATCCAGATGAAGCAGGATCAATTGATTTGATTCGGTTGTATTGTTTATCCAATGCTTTTGCAGCACTGCTATATCAACGCAAGACCATTCCATTGCACTGTGCTGCAGTATTGAAAGAAGATAAACTCGTCATGATTTTTGGTGAATCCGGCGCTGGTAAGTCAACCACTTTGGCAGGGCTTATGAAAATGGGGCTTCCCCCTTTCTCAGATGATGTATGTGTTCCTTCCAAGACAATTGATGGCATGTGGACCTTTTGTTCTTCATACCCAATGATGAAATTCTGGAAATCTACTTTAGAAATTGAATCGTTGGATCTATTGCCCAATAGAAAGATCAGAGAAGATATGGATAAATATGGGATGTATTTTCATGACAGTTTCTCAATGGAATACAAAAAGCCCGAGGCGATATTCATCCTTCAAAAATCTTTAGATGTAGATCAACCTCAAATTTCCAGGCTTAGCGGATTTGAATTGTTTAGGGAATTGGATAAAAATGCCTACCGCAGGCAATATCTGGGAGCTTCTGCCCTTAAAATGGAGCATTTTATTTTTTTTAGTGAACTGGCCAATCAGGTTCCAACATTTGTTCTTGCTCGACCCAATGCTGTCAACAGCCATAAAACTGTTCCCCAAATTATTTTTGAAGAATTGAAAAAACTACAAAATGCCTGAGTACTACTCACAAAATAAAGAGATCATGCAATCGAAAATTGGTGAGGATGTTGTCATGCTTGATATTGACACTGGCTTTTACTTTGGGCTGGATGCGGTTGGTTCAACAATTTGGTCTCATCTATCCCATCCTATTTCTTTTGAAGAATTGATTTCATGCTTGATGAGCAAGTATGATATTGACCAGGAAACTTGTGAGACAGAAACAAGGTTGTTTTTGAAACAACTTCTTGAGAAAAACATTATCAGCAAAAATTCATGAAGTATTCTCTTAAGGAAGTATTTGCTTTTACAGAGGCTTGGCTGTTGCTTCATTTTTCCAAGTCTCTCATTGTATTAATCCCTTTTCGATACATAGCAGCTCGGCTTGGAAAGAAACACTGTGAAAAAGAAAATGCAACAATTGAACAAAAATATTGGTCTCATATTGAAATTGCCATTGTCAGGGCTGCACGTTTTACTTTTTACAAAAGCAGGTGTTTTGACCAGGCAATTACCGGTAAGATCATGTTAAAAAGGAGAGGAGTGCCCACAACGCTGTATTTGGGAATATTGAAGGAGCAAAACAATTTAGAGGCCCATGCCTGGCTTAGTGTTGGAGCTTCAGTCGTAACTGGTAAAATAGGTATGGAAAGATATACCCCAATCGTCTGGTTTGGAGACCAGGAGCAGGCCTAATAACGATAACATGAGTGGTTTTTTTGGCATATTCAATCAGGAAGGAATTGTTGATGCTGTCCAGTCTTTTAAAGAATTTCAGCAGCATATTGATACACCCCATCATCGGGGGGTCGAAACATTTATAGGCCAAAATTTTGCTATTTGCCAGGTTGGATTAAAAAAGCCATTTGAAGGAGACGCTAAAGAAATATCCTTGATCAGCGATTGCGGGAATTTTATTTTAGCGGGTCACTTGCGGCTTGATTATCGTGACGAATTAGGAGACAAGCTTGGCTTGGTGCAAAATGAACTGGACAAACGCTCAGATGCCAGCCTCGTTTTGTTGGCTTACAAAAAATGGAAGAAAAAAGCTGTCTTCCATTTAGAGGGAGATTGGGCTTTTGTGATGTATGATCTTCACTCACGCGAATTGTTATTGGCCAGAGACCAAACGGGTGTATCCTTGTTATTGTACAGTCAAGTTGGTGGAAATATTTTATTCAGTACTTATCCTAACTATTTTGAATCATTCTTTCATCAAAACATTATCATCAACAAAAGAATATTTTGGTTGATCTGTCATTTAGAAAACGAACATTATAACAGTGAGACGCTTGACGAAAGAGTAAAAAGAGTAGACCATGGTCATTTTTTAACGGTTGGCAAACCCGCTGGTCTAAAAGTGGTACAATATTTTGACTTGGGAACTAGTAAAGAAATCCGTTACAAGTTTGTTGAGGATTGTACAAATGATTTCTTTTTTCATATTTCTGAAGCGGTGAGGGCGAGGGTTAAAAAAAAGAAATCCATAGGGGTCTTTCTTAGTGCAGGGGTTGATTCGTCCACAGTAGCTGCTCTTGCCGCTATACATCTGGACAATTCGGGGTCGAGCATTCATTCGTATACCCATTATCCTGCATTTCTTGATTCTATTCCACCAGAAAAACAGGATAGATCTGATGAAAGCAAATATGTAAATATCTTGTTGTCGCAGTACAAGAAAATCATTCCACGTTATTTGGATTTCAAGGAAAAGGATGTTTTACAGGTAGATGCAAATGCTCAAAGTATTTTATATCCTACCATCAATAAAAATAATTTCTGGATTCAGGGAATAATCGATTTTGCCAAAGCTGATTCAGTGGAAACCATGGTTACGGGTCAATTTGGGAATTATTCCATTTCTTGGTCTGCTCCATACTTTCATGTTTCCCAACTCTTGCAATTCAACATAATATCAACGATCAAGGATTTGTTTTTGGTTGCGGATAAAAACAATATCAGCTTGGCGTACATAGCAAGGCAGTTGGTTTTTTCTCCCCTTATCAAGTATTTGGCAAGTATCATCGCCCTCATCAAAACCTTTTTTGCTTCAACAAAAGATTTTGTTTTCAATAAAAAGGAAATAGGTATAGATTATCTTCAATTTATTCATTTGAATTTCTACCTACAAAAGAGTTCTCATTTAAATCCCAAAAAAGAAAGAAGGCGTATCCTGAAAAAGTATTTAGCAGATGTAAATGGCAAGTGGTATTTAAATGCAGAACTAAAAAGCATCCAGTATTGCGATCCCACTTCTGATGGTAGACTCCTGAATTTTTCATTGGGCATAAACGAGCATTATTTTTTTTACAAAGGGCTTCAAAAATTCCTGATAAAGAAAGCAATGCAAGGATTGGTGCCAAAAGAAATCTTAGAAAATGACAAGTATTTTTCGCAATCTGCCGACATCAGAAAGAGAATCGAATGTTCAAGTGCTGCCGGGAAGGATAGCCGTAGAACGTTGGCATATTTCAATGCTCAGGTTAAAAAGTTACATGGAATGGATATCATGAAATTGATTCGGTATGAACAGGTGCCTGCAATTGCTGACTTTAAGATTATAGACATTCGATATTTTTTCCAATTATTTTCTATTTATCAGTTCCTCCTTTTTAGAAATGAGCATAATTTCGAACAAACCTTTTTTATGAACAACAATCTTGAAACCTGGTCAAAGCCTACCCTGGTAGAATTGAATACCAACGAAACAGCTACTTTGTGTGTTGGGAAATCTGCTACAAATGATGATGCAGAGGTAGGAAGTACTTGCTCTGAATCTTAAATTTTCCCTTTTTTTGAATTTTGCAATAAAAAAAATTGTATAACTTTGCACTCTTAATTACAAATCATGCTCATCATTGACTCTAAAGACTGCGAAAACATCGACAAAGCCCTGAAGAAGTACAAGAAGAAGTACGAGAAAGCCAAAGTATTGTTGCAACTTCGTGAACGTCAATCGTTTACAAAGCCTTCTGTGAAGCGCAGGGGAGAAGTGCTCAAAGCGATCTACAAGCAGCAGATCTTCAACGGCACCATCGAAGCATAAGCTACTTTCGCTTAATTAAAATATTCAAGTAGTCATTGGTTTTCATAACTTTATGACTACTTTTTTTATGCCTGAAACCCAGCATCCCTCCATAGCAGCTTTCCTCGACCACATCAAGTTTGAGAAGAGGTTTTCAGTCCATACCCTCAGGGCCTATGGGGATGATTTGAAGGTTTTCTGGGAATTTCTTCAGGCACAATTTGAAATAAACGAACCGGAATCGATCCGTCCGGCCATGGTCCGCTCCTGGATGGCCTCCATGACCCTGATCAAAATGCAGCCCAGAAGCATCAACCGTAAAATATCCTCCCTAAAGTCCTATTTCAAGTTCTGCCTCCAACAAGGTATGCTGTCCTCCAATCCTGCCAAGTCTGTTCAGGTGCTGAAATCCCGAAAAAGACTGCCAAGCTATGTAGAACAGGACCGCATGGAAGAACTCTTGCAGCACAGGGTCTTTCCAGATGATTGGGCAGGGAAAACGGAATATCTTGTGATCAGCCTGCTCTACCACACCGGCATGAGGGTCAGCGAATTGGTCAACCTCAAAGCCTCACAAATCGATCTGGCCCGAACGCAAATCAAAGTACTGGGGAAGGGGAACAAGGAAAGGATCATTCCCATCAGCATGGAAATAGCGGATCAAATAAAGGACTATCAAAAGGAGAAGGCCGTCCAGTTATCAGAAATCTTATCTGACAACTTGATATTGTCCTCCAAAGGCAAACCGCTTTCAGCCCGCCAGGTATATGATATCGTCAAGAAACACCTGTCAACCATCACAACTGCTGAAAAGAAAAGTCCGCATGTGCTCCGCCACAGTTTTGCCACCCATCTTACCAGCAATGGGGCTGAACTCAATGCTGTCAAAGAGTTGCTTGGACACAGCAGTTTGGCTGCCACACAGGTGTATACCCACAACAGCATAGAAAGGCTGCGTGACATTCACAAGAAGGCACATCCCAAAGGATGATTTTTGTCATTTTAAGAAAACTTTATTTTGAAAGGGGGCTGGCTGTTCGTAACTTATGGTTGTTGATTTTATTACTCAAAACTCTCTAAAAATCAAGCCATGACGGTTAACATTCACAATGTGCATTTTGAGGCTGATCTAAAACTCATCGAACATGTCAACAAGAAGATCAGCAAGCTGGAGAACCACCACGACAGGATCATGAAGGTGGATGTATTTTTAAAATTGGACAATGTCATGCACCAGATCAAGGATAAAGTGGCAGAGATCAGGGTCAAAATCCCCAAGAATGAATTGTTCGTAAAACAAAGCACCAAATCCTTTGAAGAGTCTTTTGATATGGCGCTGGATTCCATGCTGATACAGCTCAAAAAGGCCAAGGAAAAGCAGCTGGCATGAGGAGCTGAAATATTTCCAAAAAATTAGGAACAAAATTTTTGCATTTGACATTTTCCATTACCTTTGCCTTCCCTAAAAAATAGGGGAGTTCTTTGTTTAACATAGGTGTAACATCGGGGAAGTCAAACCCATGATTCCGCATCATTAAGCCAGAGTAGCTCAGCTGGTAGAGCAGCTGATTTGTAATCAGCTGGTCGGGGGTTCGAGTCCCTTCTCTGGCTCAGTATTGGTGAATTGGGCAGGTTCCAGAGCGGCCAAATGGGGCGGACTGTAAATCCGCTGTCTTTCGACTTCAGTGGTTCGAATCCACTCCTGCCCACATTTCTCCATTGATCTGTGGAAGGACTTTTGATCAATGTTACACATGCGGGAGTAGCTCAGTTGGTAGAGCGATAGCCTTCCAAGCTATAGGTCGCGGGTTCGAGCCTCGTCTCCCGCTCATCACCGCCTAGCTGTGCGGTAATTGCCGTTGTAGCTCAGTGGTAGAGCACTTCCTTGGTAAGGAAGAGGTCGTGAGTTCAATTCTCATCAACGGCTCCATTCCCTGCCAGGGAAAAAACTTTTGAATATCGCCCAAAGTGAATAACTTTGCGGCCGTTCAATAGATAACAAAGTAAAAACAAACAAAAACGGATAACAATGTCTAAAGAGACCTTCAAGCGGGACAAACCGCACGTAAACATTGGTACCATTGGCCACGTTGACCATGGTAAAACCACTTTGACTGCAGCTATTACCGACATCCTTTCAAAAAAGGGTCTCGCACAAGCCAAGAAGTATGATGAGATCGATGGAGCTCCTGAAGAAAAAGAAAGGGGTATCACCATCAATACCGCTCACGTTGAATACGAAACTGATACACGTCACTATGCGCACGTTGACTGTCCAGGTCACGCCGACTACGTGAAAAACATGATCACCGGTGCTGCCCAAATGGATGGAGCCATCCTCGTGGTAGCTGCTACCGATGGTCCTATGCCCCAAACCAAGGAGCACATCCTTCTTGCTCGTCAGGTAGGTGTTCCCCGTATTGTTGTATTCATGAACAAGGTTGACCTTGTTGATGACATGGAACTGTTGGAACTCGTTGAAATGGAGATCCGTGAGGAACTCACCAAGCGTGGTTTCGATGGCGACAACACTCCCATCATCAAAGGTTCCGCTACCGGTGCCCTTGCAGGTGAAGAGAAGTGGGTAGCTACCGTGAATGAACTCATGGATGCTGTTGACGCTTACATTCCATTGCCTCCCCGCCCAGTTGATATGGCGTTCCTGATGTCTGTAGAAGACGTATTCACCATCACTGGTCGTGGTACTGTTGCTACAGGTCGTATCGAGCGCGGTAGGATCAAAGTAGGTGAAGGTGTTGAGATCGTAGGTATGCAGGAAGACAAGCTCACTTCAACCGTTACAGGTGTTGAGATGTTCCGCAAACTCCTTGACGAAGGTGAAGCTGGTGACAACGCCGGTCTCCTCCTCCGTGGTATTGAGAAAAGCCAGATCCGTCGTGGTATGGTTATCTGTAAGCCTGGTTCCATCACTCCACACACTGAATTCAACGGTGAAGTGTACGTGTTGAGCAAGGACGAAGGTGGCCGTCACACTCCATTCTTCAACAAATACCGTCCTCAGTTCTACTTCCGTACTACAGACGTAACCGGAGAGTGCGAACTTCCTGCAGGAACTGAAATGGTAATGCCTGGTGACAACATCAACCTGAAAGTGAAGTTGATCCAGCCTATCGCCATGGAAAAAGGTCTGAAATTCGCGATCCGCGAAGGTGGCCGTACCGTAGGTGCTGGTCAGGTGACTGAAATCCTGAAATAAGCCTTTATGGCTTTCCTTTAACGAGGATTAGCCTCAAAGCATACATGTGACAAAGTACCTGGGTTCAAATCCGGGTACTTTGTTTCTTAAGAACGGGCATAGTTCAATGGTAGAATAGAGGTCTCCAAAACCTTTGATCTGGGTTCGAATCCTAGTGCCCGTGCAAATGAAAACTTTGCTATCTTAGCAAACTCCGTTTCAAAAAAAACAAAATGAACAAGATCCAGACATACTTCAAGGACTCCTACAGGGAGTTGATGGAAAAAGTGACCTGGCCAAACTGGCAGCAACTTCAGCAATCAACCATGATCGTGTTGGTGGCCACCTTGGTGATCACCGCCATCGTATGGGTACTTGATCTCGGAAGCAGTTCCATTCTTAAATTCGTTTATTCATTGTTCAAGTAATGGAAACAACTACACAGCAAGAAACAAAGTGGTATGTCCTTCGCGTGATCAGTGGCAAGGAAAAGAAGGTTAAGGAATACCTGGACAAAGATATCATGCGCAACGGTTGGGATACTGTTATCAAACAGATCTTCCTTCCTGTAGAAAAGGTATACAAGGTGCAGAATGGCAAAAAGGTAATGCGCGAAAGGAACTTTTATCCTGGTTATGTCATGATTGAATGTGCGGGTGGAAAACTGCATGATGATATCATCTCTGCGATCAAGAATACAACCAATGTGATTCACTTCCTCGGAAAGGAAAACCCCATCGCGCTGCGCAAAGCTGAAGTAAACAAGATGTTGGGTAAGATCGATGAAATGAGCGACGCAGGAGGTATGATCATGAGCGAGCCTTTCATCATCGGTGAAACCATCAAGATCGTTGACGGACCGTTTAATGATTTCAATGGTGTTATTGAAGAGGTGAATGATGAAAAGAAAAAACTGAAAGTGACGGTGAAAATATTCGGCAGGTCAACACCGGTTGAATTGAACTACATGCAGGTAGAAAAAATCTCCTGATCACTGAATGAATAAATAAAAAAAGACAGCATATGCTGTCT
>RFVQ01000280.1 GCA_009922495.1 Chitinophagia bacterium | reverse complement strand
TAGAGCATTTGGTGAGGATTCAGGCAGAGCGCAAGCGCGCATTGCTAAAGCAGTTGAAGCATCAGCGGCTAAACTACAAGCAAAGGTCGGCGCATGAGTATCCTAATTTCCTTAGCAGCGGAATTCGTTGGCAAAAAGGCATTCAAGGAAGCCGACACAGCGGTAAATAAATTTGAGAAATCAGTCAAGAAACTAGGCAAGTCATTAGGGCTTGGATTATCAACTGCCGCAATAGTTGCTTATGGCAAAGCGTCAGTTAAGGCTTATGCAGCTGATGAAGCCGCAGCCAAAAGACTCGCAACTGCAATAGACAATCTTGGTTACAGCCTTCAAAAAACTCGGGTTGAGGAATTTATTAAAAACACCGAGACAAGCGCAGGAATCCTCGATGACAAACTGCGCCCAGCGTTTCAGGCATTACTTACCACTACTGGATCACTTACCCAGTCGCAGGTATTGCTCAATGATGCAATTCAGATAAGTCGAGCCACAGGCACAGAATTAGCGACAGTTGCTCAAGATCTAGCCAACGGCTATGTAGGCATTACTCGAGGACTTAAGAAATACAATACCGGGCTTACACAGGCAGAACTTAAGTCCAAGTCATTCAATGAGATTCTTGGCATTATGCTTAAGAATTCAGCAGGTGCAGCAGATGAGTATTTGACTAGCACTTCATACAAGTTGGACATTCTTTCGGTAGCAGCAGCCAACGCGCAGGAAACAATCGGCAAAGGCTTGGTGGATGCCTTTGCTCGCATCGGCGGTGGCACAGAGGCTAAAGACGCAGCTCACGCTATTGACAGCATTGCTAAGGCTGTGAACGCGGTCACATTGGCTCTTGGATTTACTATTGGTGCAATTAACAAATTCCGTCAGGGTTACACCAATTTCCTTATGGATCCATTTGGCACAGGAATGCCATCCACCAAGCCAAGTACCAATCGTTCAGCCAGCCCAGCAGGAACCGCTCGCCGCATGGCTCAGCAGACGGCAGCCGAGTCAGCAGCTAAGAAACGTGCCAGAGAATTACTCGCAGCACAGACCAAGAACACAGCAGAACTTAAAAAGCAGACTGCACTTAAAAAGGCTGGAACAGTATTTGACCTCGAGCAGATTCAACTTATTGCAGCTCTGAAAGGCAAGTTATCAGCAGAGGAACGCCTACGCATAGAAGCCCAGTTGGCGTTGCTAAACGAAAATGACGTATTGGCTCAACAACTTACCAAGCAGATTCTCATGGCGCAGGATGCTACAGGTGGACTTTATAAGTATTTCTTAGCCATTGGCGATGCCAAAATTAAGAACCCATTTGCTTTCTTAGACCAATGGTTGATTGACTTCCAAGCCAAATTGAATGCACTAAAATTTCCAACCATCAACCCAAATACAGGAGCATTGTCCAATGTAAGCATTGGGGCTCAAGGTGGAATTGGCAATACAACAATCTCACCTACAATTTCCAGTAATGCAGAAATTCAAGGCACATTCAATAAAGTTCTTTTAGATCAACTTGCCTCTGGTTCATCGTTAGACCAAGCGGCATCGTTAGCACTCTCATCAGCTCGATATGCTGGTGCGGCTCAGCAATATGCCCAGCCAGTTATTAACGTGACAGTTCAGGGCAATGTTATCCGCGAGCAAGAACTGATTGACAAGGTTTTGGCTGGCACTCAGCTCTCAAGCCTTTCTGGATCACCTAGCCAAATCGGTAGAATCTCAGGAATGTTCGGTCCATAATGGCATTACCAGCCCAGATAGCGGTTTCCTTTGACTTCTCCAATGGTGCAACTTTTGGTTACAACGGGTTCGTCATTGGCGACCCTAAATATGGAGTTTTGGGTACTAACACGCTGGGCGATTCAACCTCACCCGAACCAACAGTTGATTTAACTCCCAATGTCTATCAAATCTGGATTAGCAGAGGGCGCAACATCCAGCGCGACCAATACGAAGCAGGGCAATGCACAGTTCGTGTCCTCGATCCATTGTCTTATTTCAACCCACAAAACACATCCAGCCCGTACTACGGCAAACTTGTCCCATTGCGTAAGGTGCGTGTGTCAGCCACAACTGCCACAACGCAAAAGTATTTATTCTCTGGATATGTCATTTCATACAATTACACTTATCCAGTCAATCAAGACACAGGATATGTG
>RFVQ01000279.1 GCA_009922495.1 Chitinophagia bacterium | reverse complement strand
AAGAAAAAGATTGCCCGCTTCTTGACAGATAGCAAACTGTCTCGTACCGAAAAAGAAAAACAGTGGGTACTGGAGTCCAACAAAAAAATTGTCTGGGTGATTGGCCAGCGCATCGATGATCGGTTCAAGATCAGCTCATCGGAACATCCCTGTCTGAAGATTGGTTTTACCCCTTCTATCTAAGTGTTGTCAGCGTCTGACGCTTGGTTTATCACTTCGATCTATTTGTTGTCAGATATGAAACACGGTCTGTAGGAAATTCTGAAAAAGGTCAATGCCCCCGATCAATTTTGCTGCAACATAGGTGAACAATACACCGTAAACACTTCCCCAGAAATGGGCATTGTGGCCAATATTCCCGCCGCCTTTTTTTGCGAGGCTGGCAGACAATATCAAAAAGGCAAATCCAAAAATATATCCTGGGATGGGGAAGGGGATGAAGAAAAATTGGATAGGCATTTTGGGGCTGATCGTAATGGCAGAAAAAATAATGGCTGAAACTGCACCGGAAGCGCCCAATGATCGGTGATAAGAATGATGCCTGTGTTTGATGTAATCAGGAATGACAGCGGCTATGATCGCGGTGACATACAAGAGCGCCATCATGGCCCTGCCGGTTTGCTCTCCGAACAATACTTTGAAAAAGTACTGCTCGAGTGCGATGCCAAAGGAATAGAAGGAGATCATGTTGAACAGGAGGTGCATGAAGTCTGCATGCAAGGCGCCATGGGTGATGAACCGGTACCACTGTCCCTCTTTCTGCATCTTATATGGCCAGAACAGAAGATCCTCTCTCATTTGTTCTCTGTTGAAGGCGAGAATGGAAACGACACAGGTGATAATGATGATCAGGAATGTGATGCTCATGGTTAAAATGTATGGATCACCTATGGTGATATTTTTCGTTTTTGATGATGGTATATGCGCGGTAGATTTGCTCGATCAGGATCAAGCGAACAAGCTGGTGGGGGAAAGTCAATTTGGAAAGGGAGATGCGATGATCGGCTCTCTCCAAAACAGCAGGATCAATGCCAAATGCACCTCCGATCAGGAAAACGATTTTTTTGGTTCCCATGTTTCCTTTCTTGACAATAAAATCTGCCAATCCGGTGGAGCTGATTTCTTTTCCGTATTCATCCAAGGCAACCAGGATGCTGTCTTTTTCCAGCCACTCCAAAATCATCTTGCCTTCCAGTTTTTTCAGGTCCATTTCGCTGAGCATCCCTGCGTTCTTGGGAACCGGAAGGATCTGCCATTTGACAGGATTGTATTTGTTGACACGGGAAGTGAAATCCTCAATGGCCTCCCTGATGGCAGGGTCATGTGCTTTGCCGATACTCCAACATTCGATCTTCATGCGACACAAAGAAAACGAACATTTTTTGTAAATTGTCCGATCAATCCCAAACAATGAGAAAACATATCTTCCTCTTGTACACGCTTCTCAGCTTGTTTCTTGTCAATGCCGTCAAAGCACAGATCCCCAAGGCTCCGGAAAAAAAGGAAGGATCCGGTCCCTGGTCTCAATTGATCCTCAGGGGAGCAACCCTTATCAACAGCACCGGTGCGCCACCCATTGGTCCGGTGGATATTGTGATTGAGCAAAACAGGATCGTCTCCGTCAAAACGGTAGGGTATCCCGGACTGGCCATCAATGAAGCTTCCCGTCCAAAATTGAAAGCTGGCGGAAAAGAACTGGATTGTCAGGGTATGTATGTCCTGCCGGGATTGATTGATATGCACGGCCATATCGGTGGAACAGCACAGGGAACACCCGCTGAATACGTTTTCAAACTGTGGATGGCGCATGGCATTACCACCATCCGTGACCCGTCCTGCGGCAATGGACTGGACTGGGTGCTGGATCAAAAACAAAAAAGCCTGGCCAATACCATTACGGCTCCCAGGATCTTTGCCTATACTGCATTCGGACAAGGTGCCAAGAATGGCATCAATACACCAGAGGAGGCCATCACATGGGTAAGAGAGAATGCACAGAAGGGTGCGGATGGCATCAAATTTTTTGGTGCTGCTCCCGCCATCATGGATGCAGCCTTGCGGGAGAACAAAAAGATCGGTCTTCGGTCTTGTATGCACCATGCCCAAATGGATGTGGCAAGATGGAATGTGCTGAATTCTGCAGAAGCGGGACTGACCTCC
>RFVQ01000278.1 GCA_009922495.1 Chitinophagia bacterium | reverse complement strand
GAAGATTTGTCAAACCAGGCTTCATCCTCATTTTCTATTGCTTGAGATGAATAGACCAGGTCAATTGCATACATCACTGTAAGCAAGATGCCAGCTGCCCAAAGGACCTTGTAATTATCAGGAACAGGCCATTGAAAGCCCAGCGAAGACCAGGTTCTGCTTTTCCAGTACCAAAGGATCAAAATGGAAGAACCTGCCAGGGACAGCATGATGCTATTGCCCAGGTAAAGTTTTTTTCTGCTGTATGCATCAAACTGAATGGCTCCATTCAATTGATCGCTTTGCAGGCCGGAAAAGAAGGGTAAGATGATGCCAAATATCCAGATCATCAAATGGTCCGCTATGGAGGGGAAATCAGTCATGGGGTCTTTTGGCATACATGCTCATGAGTTTTTCATGCAAGGCCAGTACCTGTGGGAGCAGCAATTGTTGTTCGTTGTTTTCGATGATGATATCACAAAGCTTCATCTTTATGCTTTCATCCAGCTGGTTGTCCATTCTTTCCAACACTTTCTCTCTTTCTGTCTTGTCGCGTTTCATGGTTCTCAGGAGGCGCAGGGGATGGGGTGCCTGTATGCCAATAATCAAGTCGTATTCGCCCTGGCTGCCGCTTTCAAATATCAACGCCGCTTCCTTGATGGCATAAGGGTGGTTTTGCTTTTGCATCCATTCCTTTGCATCTTGGAGGGTATAGGGATGCACGATGCCATTGAGGAGGGCCATTTTTTCTTTGTCTTGAAAAACAGCTCCCGCAAGAAAACGGGTATTCAATTTGCCATTCTCGTAGGCGTTTTCAGAGAAATGATCTTTGATTTGTTGAATCAGTTCGGCTGATGTTTCCATCAGTTCTTTTGCTTTTTTGTCAGCATGGTATACAGGAACCCCCAACGCAGCAAAAATTTTTGCCACAGTGGATTTGCCCGAACCAATGCCACCCGTTAAGCCGACTTTCATCATGAAACAAAGCTAAACAAAAAGCCCGGAGCAGGTCCGGGCTTTTGCGCATATAATTGCCGAAACTTATTTCGCAGCAGCAGTTTTGTTGAGTTGTTCACTCCACTCAAGGCTGATGGCAGATTTCTCAATCTTCATGTAGGAACCGGGGCTTACTTCAATGGAGATCGTACTATCCTCGTTTACTTTGTTCACGATACCATGAATACCGGCAATGGTTACGATTTTATCACCTTTTTGCAGGTCTTCCTGAAACTTTTTGGCCTTTTTGGCTTTCTGCGCCTGGGGACGAAACATGAAAAAATAAAATACTACCACCATACCACCAAGGATAATGAAGTTCATGGTAGCGGGATTGGGACCACCTGCCTGCAGAAAAATTGATTGCATCATATTGTTTTTGTTTGGTTGAATGAATTATAAATTGGGGGATACTTCTACATCGAAAGTCAGTTCATGCTTGGCCTCCTTTGTATTGGCATAAACAGTCAGCACTTTGTGATTCAGCCCTTCTCTGTTCCTGCTGTCAAAAGTTGCCTTGATCACCCCTGATTTACCCGGAGCAATGGGTTCCTGCGGTTTTTCTGGGATCGTACAGCCGCAAGAAGCGGAAACATCCTTGATGACCAGCATTTCATTCCCGGTGTTCTTGAAATGATATTCAATGTTCAGGGTTTCGCCGTTTTTGACATTTCCCAGGTTCTGCACGGCATCTGAAAATTCAACTGATGTCAGCGGAATACCTGGGTCGGCAGGTGCAAACTCTTTAACCACGATTGGCTTGATCGGAGCAGGATTTTTTTTATTGAGCGCGATGATGGCAGCGGCTGCAACGATGAAAAGGGAAAAAATGATGGCGGGAGTTCTCATTTGTTTTCGTTTTCGAATACCAAAAATAGTCAATTAGCCTTGTTTTTTGAAGTCGACTTTCTTCAGCTTGCCTTCAGCAACCAGGTCCTTGTGGATACTGTCCAGGATGCCGTTGACAAACTGTCCACTTTGCTGGGTACTGTAGCTTTTGGCGATATCAATGTATTCATTGATGGTTACCTTGGTGGGGATTGTTTCGAAGAACAGCAATTCACATACCCCCATTCGAATCATGATCATGTCAAGCACAGCGATCCTCTCGGGGTCCCAGTTTTTTAACTTGGGCTTTATCAGGTTCATGCAGAGCTCTTTCTTCTCTGTAACTGTTTTCAACAGGGTCAATGCATACTGGGTTTTTTCCGGTC
>RFVQ01000277.1 GCA_009922495.1 Chitinophagia bacterium | reverse complement strand
AGTTTGCAGAACGTCTGCATGATCAGGAAAATGTTGCAAGGCATCTAAATAAGTATCGAGCTCATAGTTGAGGCAGCATTTCAGTCGGCCACACTGACCGCTCAGTTTGGTTTGGTTGATGCTGAGATTTTGGTAACGCGCCATGGCAGTGGTCACGCTCTTGAATTCGTTGAGCCAACTGCTGCAGCAGAGTTCTCTTCCGCAGCTGCCGATGCCCCCCACTTTGGCTGCTTCCTGGCGTGCACCGATCTGTTTCATCTCCACTTTCACCTTGAAATCGGTGGCGTAAATCTTGATCAGTTCACGGAAGTCAACACGGTCATCCGCTGTATAAAAAAAGGTTGCTTTTCTTCCGTCTGCCTGGATGTCCACTTCGCAGATCTTCATCACCAGTTTCAGTTGTTTGGCAATGGCACGGGAGCGGGCCAGTATTTCTCTTTCCCTTGCTTTGTTTTCCTGCAATTTTTGGATGTCCACTTCGGTGGCACGGCGGAGGATCTTTTTCAGATCGGCACTGTCTTCGGGAATGCGCTTCTTTTTCAGTTGAAGGCGCACCAGTTCACCACTCAGGTTGACCATTCCCACATCAAAGCCGCTGGTTCCTTCTACGCTCACCATTTCGCCTTTGGAAAAATGATGGAGGGTGGTGTTTTTGAAATATTCTTTTCTGCTGCCGTTGTTGAAGGTCACTTCAACGATCCTGCAGGAAATACTGGGGTCTGTGAAAGGAAGATTGGCCAGCCAATCGTGTACATTCAATCTGTTGCATCCACCCGAACTGCATCCGCCATTGCTTTGGCATCCGCTGGGTTTACCGTCTTTGGTACCGCATGAACTGCATCCCATAACCATTTATTTGACCGGAGAACAAATGTTCTCTTCCGGAAGGTTAAAATTTATGGATGAGCAGCCTTGGGGTTTGTGGAAGTTGCAACTGGCAGATTGAGCCTCATTTCTTTCTGCACGTATATGGAAAATCCTTGGATGGCAATTGTGCTTCTGTTGGCAAACCGTTGTTTCTCAGCCCCTCATCACGTTTCAATAAGTCAAAATTATGGATTTATCCTTGATAATATGATAAATTTTGATGGTCAGGGCCATGAAGAGGATCTTGGCGTTTGCATTTCTTTCGATATGGTAGATGGATTTGTCGAGTTCTCCCACGATGGCCTCCAGCTGTTCAATGCGGGCGATCTTGAGCAGTCGGCCTGCGAAATCCTGTTCAATGGAACTAACCTCTGGGGTCTCACCGATACAGTCCATTTCCACGGCCACCGCGATCAGGTGAATGAAGTAGGCAAGGAATTGTTTTTGTTTTTCTCTGCCCAGTTTGCTGGTTTCGTCCACCCATTTGACCTGTGCTGCCGGTCCGTTTTTGAGAATTGCATTCAGCCAGCTTCTCAGCAACTCTTGCCAGTCCTCATCGCCCTCGTGCAAGAGGTGCATGGCTTCCCGCATGTTGCCCTGCGATATAGGGGCGATCATCTGGGCCTTTTCTTTGGGAACCGACTGTTTTTCGATCAGCCAGGAAATGATGGCGGCATTGTCGAGTCGGTTGATCTTGATCAGTTGCGTTCTGGAGAGTATGGTGGGCAGGATGCGGGATTCATCTTCTGCCACGAAGAGGAACAAGGTGTTGGGCGGGGGTTCTTCGATCAGCTTGAGTAATTTGTTGCCCGTATCCTTGAGGTATTCAGGCATCCATTGTATGAGGATCTTGTAACCGTTTTCAAAACTTTTGAGGTTCAGTTTGCGGATGATGTCTTCACACTCGTGTGAGGTGATGTTGCCTTGTTTGTTTTCTGCGCCGATGCTTTGCAGCCAATCGTAGGCATTCCCGAAAGGAGTTTGGGAGAGAAAACTTCTCCATTCCACAATAAAATCATTGGCCACGGGTTTGTCGCCTGGTTCTCTGGTGATGGTAGGAAAAGAAAAATGAATATCGGGATGCGCCCATGCGGCTGCGCGGGTGCAGGAGGGGCATTCCCCGCAGGAATCTGCTGTGCCTGGTTGTTCACAAACAACATATTGCGCCAAAGCCATGGCCAATTGCAAAGAGCCGCTTCCTTCTTTGCCCAGGAAAAGAAGGGCATGGCTCAGGCGGTTGGATGCAACGAGGTTGACCAGGCTTTTTTTAACGATAGATTGACCGGGGATGTCTTGGAAGCGCATGTTGCAAAAATAAGGGACTGTGAATGGGCTACAAGGAATGGCCGGGAA
>RFVQ01000276.1 GCA_009922495.1 Chitinophagia bacterium | reverse complement strand
TTTTTTGATGCAAAAGATGCATTTGGTAAAAAGGTGGTGTTCAAAGCAGAGGGCAGTAAAAAAAATACACAGGAAGATGCAGCACAATTCCTCAATAGTTGCATAGGAGCTGCCTATCAAGTGGCTGACATCCAAAAAAAACCAGCCAAAAAAACACCAGCCCCTCCCTTTACAACCTCTACGCTTCAGCAGGAGGCCAGCAGAAAATTGGGGTACGGAGTAAGCAAGACCATGCTGCTTGCACAAAAATTATACGAGGCAGGTCATATCACGTACATGAGGACTGATAGTGTCAACCTCAGTGAAACAGCCCTTCAGGATATCTCTCGTCAGATCAGCGATTCATATGGCAAGAATTATCTGCAAAACAGAAAATTCAAAAACAAGAACGAATCTGCTCAGGAAGCCCATGAAGCGATTCGTCCAACGTATATGGATAAAACAAGCATCGACATTGCCGATGCCCAAAAACTGTACGATCTGATATGGAAAAGAACAATGGCTTCGCAAATGGCAGATGCTGAGCTGGAAAAAACCATTGCAGACATAACCATATCCACGAACAAGGAGTCATTGAAAGCAGAGGGCGAGGTGATGAAATTTGATGGATTCCTGAAGGTATACAATGAAGGAAAGGATGATGATGAAGATACGGAAGAGGGGCAATCGGAGGGAATGCTTCCCCCTCTTGAAAAAGGACAGAACCTCAGTTTGGTAGAAATGAAAGCTACGGAGCGTTTTTCACGTCCACAGTCCCGATACACAGAAGCTTCTTTGGTAAAAAAGCTAGAAGAACTTGGCATTGGCCGACCCTCTACTTATGCCCCAACAATCTCTACCATTTTGAAACGGGGATATGTTGAGAAAAGAGACAAAGAAGGAATCAAAAGAGACTATAGGATTCTTCAGTTACAAAATGACAAGATCACAAAATCCATTGAACAAGAAAATACCGGTGCTGAAAAATCAAAATTATTCCCTACCGATCTGGGATCAGTTGTAACGGATTTCTTGATTCAATATTTTGATCATGTAATGGACTATGGTTTTACGGCAAAAATCGAAAGCGAATTCGATCACATTGCTGAAGGTCAGGCTGATTGGAGCAAAATGTTAAAAGATTTTTATTCTCCATTCAAAAAAGATGTGGACAACACCATGGAAACTGCTAACAGGATTAGCGGTGAACGAGAACTTGGCCATGACCCTGTTACAGGAAAGCGTGTAATCGCACGGATGGGGAGATATGGCCCCATGGTCCAGATTGGAGAAACATCGGAAGAGGAAAAGCCAAAATTTGCAAAACTCAAAACCGACCAAAGTATTGAAACCATCAAATTTGAGGAAGCCATGGAACTTTTCAAACTGCCCAGGATCCTGGGAGCGTTTGAAAACGAACAGGTTCAGGTTAACATAGGCAGGTTTGGACCCTATTTGGCACATGATAAAAAATTCTATTCCTTATCAAAAGAATTTGATCCTTATGAAATAAACCTTGAACAGGCCATCCCCATCATAGAAGAAAAAAGAAAGGCCAAAGATGAAAGGACAATCAAAGTGTTTGAAAAAGAAAAAATTCAGCTTTTAAAGGGACCATATGGCCCTTACATCAAGAAAGGTTTGAGAAATTTCCCTATCCCAAAAGACAAACAAGAGAATGTTCAAAACCTTGAAATTGCTGAAGTTCAGGCCATGATTGAACATGCAATTGCCAATCCTTCCAAAGGCAAAAGACGGGCTCCTAAAAAATAGCATTCTGTTCATGAATGAATTGACGAAGGAAATCAATGCATTGCTTCATCTGATTGATGATCCAGACGAGTTGGTGTTTCAGACTGTATCCGAGAGGCTGGTCGGCTATGGCGACAACGTTGTCTCTATTCTCGATGAATATCTTGAGACAACGGAGGAAGAAATTTCAAAGAACAGGGTTCTTCATATAATGGATCAGATCGCTATCAACACCTTACATGACTCTATAGATAGCTGGAAAAATGACGAAGAAAGCAGTTTTCTGGAAATCAGCATGATCATCACCCAGTTAACCAGCAAATCTTTCAATAGAAACCTTCTTTTATTTGAACTGGAGAAAATAAGAAAAAGTATTTGGCTTGAATTGAATGACTTCCTCACGCCACTTGAAGTCGTCAATATCTTCAACAAAGTGATTTTTGACCATTTTAAATTCTCCAGCATTGAAATCGATAAAAACAAGGGCCATCATTATAGCCTGGTTCAATTGATAGA
>RFVQ01000275.1 GCA_009922495.1 Chitinophagia bacterium | reverse complement strand
GGAGCCATGACCGATTGTTTTGACTATGCTCCTTCAATATTTTCTGTTGTACCCTCATCGCCTGTCTCTTCTCCCTCGCTTTTCGATTCTTGTTCCTCATGACTGGTCTCTTGCACCGCAGCGTTCTCCTCTTGCGTCTCTTCGCTCGGAGCTTGTTCCTGTATTCCACCCTCCGTTTCAAAATGATCCGCATTGACGAGCGTAGGCATCACGATCTGTTCTGCCAGCACCTCAGAGATCTTGGGCAATTCATCAGCAGAATTGATCCCGAAATAATCCATGAATTGTCGGGAGGTAATGTAAACCAGGGGTTTGCCTACCATGTTTTCATTTCTGCCGGAGATGACGATCAGTTCTTTTTCAAGCAACTTTTGAATAGAGTAATCACAGTTCACCCCCCGGATGGCTTCGATCTCGGATTTGGTGATGGGTTGTTTGTAGGCGATGATGGCCAGTGTCTCGAGTGCAGCGGTCGACAATCGCTTCAGAAACTTGTCGCCATTCAGCTGTGCAATGGTCTGGTGGTAATCCTTTTTGGTCAGAAATTGCCATCCCCCTCCGCTTTCGCGCAGCTCAAAAGGATAGAATTCTGCAGTATATTTTTCTTTGATGCCTTCGATGGAGGTTTCTACCTGGTCGATGATAATCTTATCATCCATGAAGCCAAAGGCCTGGTTGACCAGTTCAACGATTTCCAGTGAAGACAGCGGTTTCTCGCTGGCGAAGATCAGGGCTTCTACGTGGTTGATAAGGTTGGCTATTTCCATTTCTTGTCTATCTTATCCCTGCAGAGCCGCTGCACCACTCACGATCTCGGTAAGTTCGGTGGTGATGGCAGCCTGGCGGGCGCGGTTATAGGAGATCTTGAGGGACTTCAGCAATTCATTGGCGTTTTCAGAAGCCTTGTCCATCGCCGTCATGCGGGCACCATGCTCAGAAGCATTGCCGTCGAGTACTGCCTTGAAAAGTTGGGTATTGAGAATCTTAGGCATCAGTTCAGCGATCAACTGATCCTTTTCTGGTTCAAAGATGAAATCAGCTTTTTGTGACTTCCCTTTTACCGGCTCATTTTTAGGAATGGGCAGGAATTGTTCTGCAACAAAAACCTGTGAGGCTGCATTTTTGAACTCGCTGTAAACGATCTCTACAGCATCAAATTCTTTTTGCTGGTAGGCCTGAACAGCTGCCTGGGCACATGTTTGTACCGCTCCAAAAGACAGTTGAAGGAAGGTATCGCGGAAACGAGTATCAACAGTGTAGCCTCTCTTTTGGAAGAATTCAGCGCCTTTTTTACCAATGGCCCAGATGGTAAGGTTACCCGTGCTGGCAAGATCAGCGTAGCGTTCCTGGATGGTTGAAAGAGCCCTTTTCTGGATATTGGCATTGTAGGCTCCGCAAAGACCACGATCACTGGTAATGACGATGAGCAGGGCCTTTTTTACAGGTCTTACTTCAGCCAGGGAAATGGAGCTGCCCCCTTCTGCATTGCTCACAATATTGCTCAACATTTCCTGCAGTTTGGAAGCATAAGGACGCATCTGGAGGATGGCATCCTGCGCACGGCGCAATTTGGCGGCACTCACCATCTTCATAGCCTTGGTGATCTGCTGGGTGGATTGCACACTTTTGATCCGGTTTCTTACTTCTTTTAACTGGCCTGCCATGTGATGTTCAGATTTGCCGCGAAGGTAGGAAAAAGAGCCTATTTACCCAACTCTTCGGTTATAGATCAAGAACTACATTGACCCATTCAGGATCAAAACTTGCATTGAACTTCTTGTAAAAATTAATGGCCGGCTCATTCCAATCCAATACCTGCCAGGTGATCCTTTTAAAGGCTTTCTCTTTGGCCTCTTCGATCAACCTATCCATCAGCATTTTGCCTATGCCTTTGCCGCGCATGGACTCTGTAACCAGAATGTCTTCCAGGTACATAACCTGGCCCTTCCAGGTGGAATAACGAATATAATAGAGCGCAAATGCCACAACGGGTCTAGAGGGCAGAGCGGTATCCTCCACTACAAATGCCCACCAAACAGGATTCTCTCCGAAACCGCTTTCCTCAAAATGCCTGGGATCCACGGTCACTTCATGCGGGGCCTTTTCATACAAGGCGAGTTCCCGGATGAGGCCTAACATGGCAGGGCAATCTTCTTTTTTGGCGCGGCGTATGATCATGGTGAAATGGTTGTAGGTTGTGGGTTGGGGGTTGTGGGTTGTGGGTTGTCAGTTGTGGGTTGTGGGTTGT
>RFVQ01000274.1 GCA_009922495.1 Chitinophagia bacterium | reverse complement strand
ATTTTTTGGGTGATCGACAGCTGGCAGACAAATGGTTGATGTATGATATGTCCATCAGGATTCCTTTGATTGTGTATGATCCGAGAGTTAAAAAATCATCTCAAGTGGATGATATGGTGCTGAACATTGACATCACAAAGACCATGCTGGATATGGCTGGAATCAATGTACCCGCTAATTATCAGGGAGAGAGCCTGGCATCATTGCTCGGTAACAGCAATGCTCATCTAAAGCGAGACGCAATACTCATAGAACATCTCTGGGACCTGCCGGATATCCCTTCCAGCGAAGGTATTCGCACCGACCGATGGAAATATTTTCGGTACAGACTGATCAATGCACCCGAAGAGCTCTATGATCTTAAAAACGATCCCCTTGAGAAGATAAACCTTGCCACCGATCCCCAATACAAAAAAATACTGTTGGGATTAAGGAAACAATGCGAAGAAAAAGCAGTTCGCTATCAATCTCAGAAGCTAACGCCTGATGATCCCTTTGTGAAAGCCAAAAATTTCTGAGGTTGAATGCATGTCAATATCATGCTTCCAACCATATAAATCAATTTGATCCGCTAAGGGTTTTAGAAAAGGCAGACATCCCGCTATCACAAAGCGCACAATGCATCAGATGGAGGCGTCCGGACAGATATAGGTTGGAACAATGCCGGTGGAGATGATCCTGCTTTCCACATCGTGGGCCAGGGTATTGCCGGACAAGACCAGTACCGTATCCAACCCGAATTTATTGCCACCCAGAATGTCCGTATGCAGCGTGTCTCCCACCATGATGATTTCGTTCTTGCTGATGGGCCTTCTTTCCCTGATGAGATCATAGGTGAACATAAACATCTGTGAGTCTGGTTTACCGAAACGGATGAATCGTTTGCCAACAATGTTTTCGATCATGGTGGCAATGCCTCCGATCGCGATCGACACCTGATTGCTCCCTGAGACCGGGTAGATATTGTCAGTATTGGCGATAATGGCCGGGATGGTTCTCTGGCGGAGAATATTGACTGTTCGGTTGATATCGGTGAACCAATCAAAACCTTCGTCATCCAACAAGACAAGGGCATTTACCTGGTCAATGTTGTGGGGCCCGATTTCCCTTACCGGCAGTGCCTGCAAGCCCGATCTTTCAATATAGTGTGCTGAATTTTCAGTCCCCAGGTAGGCAACAATGCCGTCATTGACTTTGAGGTCCAGGTATTCCTTTGCCAGCATACCGGAGGAAATGATTCTTTCATGATCAATAGCCAGCAGTCCCATGTTGTGATAGGTTTCAGCAAGTTGTTTCGGACTCCTTGAGGCATCATTGGTGACAATGAAATATTCTTTTCCGGTAGCCTCCATGTAGGCAAAGGTTTCAGCGATACCGGGTATCAGTCCATTGTAACTTTTCAACACCCCAAAAGCGTCAAAGAAAACGACTTTGTATTTTTCGATTACATTCCTAAACTCGTGGATGGTAGTCATGACAATGGTGTTGAATGATTATTGTAAAGGTTCATCCTTCAGCTTCAGGGCTTTGATGATCTTTTCGGGATCAAAATCAGTTTCAATCGATGGGAGATAGATTGAACAAGCCTCTTCCCTGAGTTTGCCTGCATATTGATCTGTGAAGAAATAATTTCCGTCTTTGATCACATAATTGAGAATGAAGAACCGGTAGCTTTCGCGAAGAAAACGGATTTCATTGGCCGTTAGCGGGTTTACCTTGTGGTATTCTTGCAAGAAAAGAATGAACCGATCTTCCATCATGGTATCAATCCTGTAGCTGAATACAGTTCTGTCGCCGGCATCAGAACATACACGGCTCAAAAAATAAAAATCCAGCATGCGGTAGCTCATCCTGAACCAGTCATAGTCCCAGCGCGAATAGAGTTCCATTTTATCAGTGACCGAAAAGTTGCCGATGTTCCAATCAATGAATACAGGGATGATCTCAAAATTTTTATCGATCAGCTTGAGTCGGTTGCTGAGAAACTGTTCGCAATGATGGCGGATCAGTTCTGCGTTGGCTTTGTCTCCAATAAAACCATCTTGTTTGTCCAGTTTTTCCATGAGGGCATGGATGTCTGCCCGCAATGTCTTGGCTGACTTTGGAAAATTATTTCTAATCCTTGAGCAGGCCCTGTGGAATCGACCAATCTGTTCACCAAATCTCTTGATTTGTTTTTCATCCAATCTCTTGGGCATTCTATTGATAACCCTGACAGGATTGTAGAAAACCACCCACACGTCCTTTTTCCCTTGTTTTGAGCGATAGGTATAGACCCT
>RFVQ01000273.1 GCA_009922495.1 Chitinophagia bacterium | reverse complement strand
CAATGTTTCCTCCATTGCTTCTAGCAAGGTTGCTTCGCTCATGCTATCCCCTACAAATGGTTGTAGGATCTGCATGCCTATTTCTGCTTTGCTGCGTATTGCAAGATTATCGATGAATGTCTTTTCCCAGACAGGAATGGTCTCCGGAAAATACAATCCGCCATCCGGTGCTTGTCCGGCCAAAGTTGCTGCTTTGAAATCTGCCTTTATGGAAGGGTTGTTCAGACTATAGTATTGCATGTTCATTTTCGTTAAGGGATATTCCCTGATGGTTCAATTGTGTCACATATGTTTTGTTGTCAATGCCCATGCGATGGAAGACAGCTTCCATTTCTTTTGTTACCCTTTCAGCTGTTGACCTTTTTTCAGACAGCATAAAAATGGAGGGACCGCTTCCGGAGATGCCTCCGCCAAGGGCTCCGGCTTCCAATGATCTTTTTTTTACTTCATCAAAGCCGGGAATAAGAATGCTTCTTGCCGGTTCAATGATCACGTCTTCCAGGGACCTGCTGATCAGTTGGTGATCGCCTTTCATCAGTCCTGCTACCAATCCTGCAATGTTGCCCCATTGTCGGATCGCTTGCTTCAGAGAGACTTCTGTCTTGAGGATCTGTCTTGCATCGGAGGTGCGGACTTCTATCTGGGGATGCACAACGGATATGTGAATTTCAGGAGCATCCAATCTAACAACGTCGAGTGGCAGAATAGACCTGATCAAGGTAACTCCACCCAAGAGGCAGGGAGTGATATTGTCTGCATGTTTCACACCGCTGGCCAGTTTTTCTCCAAACATGGCAAATCGGATCAGGTCATCATTGGAGTAGATATTTCCCAGCAGTTGGTTTGCTGCGTAAACAGCGCCTGCGGCACTGGCAGCGCTGGATCCCAGTCCACTGCCTGGTTTGATCATTTTGTTGACGCGGAGGAGGAATCCCTTTTTCACTGGCATTTCTTCCATGAGGGCCAAGAGTGCGGCACCGGCTACGTTTTTTTCAGGTTCCGTTGGCAGCTGGTGTTCATCCTCATGGATGATTTGCAGGCCGGGTTCATCCCTTATCTCCAGGTGCATGAGGTCATAGGGTTCCGCCAAGGCTAGTCCCAGTATATCGAATCCGCAAACGAGGTTGGCAATGGTTGCCGGTGATTTGATGCTGATGCTTTTCATCTCAGTGGTTTAAGGTTCTCATGATGTCTGCAAATACGCCTGAAGCAGTTACGTCAGCGCCTGCACCGGCACCCTTTACAACCAGGGGTTGTTCCGGATACCTCGAAGTCTTAAAAAGAACAATATTGTCCTTGCCATAGAGATGGTACATCTCGCTGTCGGATTGGATATGTTGCAAGCCAACGGAGGCTTTGCCTTCTTCAAAGCGGGCAACGAATTTTAGTTTGGCGCCAACAGTCTTTGCATTGTTGAGCAATTGCAGAAAATGATCTTCATGGTTTCTCATTGCTGCATAGAAATTCTCAACGCTGCCTTTGGTGCAGTCATCCGGAAGAAATGAATGGCAAGTGATGTCTTCCATCTCCAGTTTGTATCCCGATTCCCTGGCCAGGATCATGATTTTTCTCATGACATCTGTTCCACTCAGGTCCAATCGGGGATCAGGCTCTGTGTAGCCTTCCTGTTGTGCATCCCAAACCACTTCCGCAAAAGGTTTGCTGCCATCGTAATGGTTGAATACATAGTTCAAGGTGCCGCTCAACACAGCTTCTATGCTGTTGATCTTGTCGCCACTTCTTACAAGGTCATTCAGGGTTCCTATGATGGGCAATGCTGCGCCCACATTGGTTTCAAAAAGAAACTTGCAGTTGTAGGATAGGGCAAGGGCTTTCAGGGAGGAATAGGTTTCATATCGATCTGATGCAGCGATCTTGTTACAGGCCACGACCGACATGGATTTTTTTAACAGGGTTGCATATTGTTGAGGAACCTTTTCGTTTGCTGTAACGTCTACCAGCACTGCATTTCTGAGGTTCATGCCGATCATCTGGTCAACAAATCCCTTCAAATCGGCAGTGGATCCATTGGACAAATGGTCTTCCCATTTTTCCAGTTCAATCCCTTCGGCCTTGATGATCATTTTTCTGCTGTTGATGAGCCCTGTTACTTTGAGTCTCAGGTTTTGATGGGAGAGCAGAGCAGGCTGTTGTTTTTTGATTTGTCCAATTAGTTTTTTGCCAACATTGCCTGTGCCAATGACAAAGAGGTTGATCTCTTTGCTGGTCTTGCCAAAGAAGGTTTCGTGCAGAACATTGAGCGATTTGATCCTATCAGATTCGCTGATTACAGCGGA
>RFVQ01000272.1 GCA_009922495.1 Chitinophagia bacterium | reverse complement strand
GTGCCCCCACTTGAACTATATATGTTCTCGCTCGCCGTAAGCGAAATCGAACCCGTAGATCCTACACTATAGTAACCCGAAGTAGTACCACTAGTAGTAATAGATGAGGTAAGGTTAATGCTACGAGATGAGGTCAATACTACATTGGTAGTAGCCACATTGCTGTAACTCGCATTGGATCCACTCAAATTGATCGCACTCGATACATTAATGTCTCCATTTGCAATTACAGTGAAGGTGTTTAGGGTAGTAGTTTGATTTAAAACTGTAATCGATGTAGCAATATTTACATTACCTACCTGCGTGCCCGTCGTATTGCTTGTCACTATAGTCACATTACCTCGAGTAAAGCCTGATGCCCCCAATAAACGATTCTGTATATCCGTTACATTGATGTTCGCATTATCCGCACTCGGCGTAAACGTGTAGGTTCCACCAGTAAGAGCACTCCAACTACCACCTGCCGTAGCAAGAGTAGTCACCTGCACGTTGCTGTTACCCGTAGGTACTGTCGAGGTATTGGCCCCAGGAACCAACTCCCCATCACTTAACTGTATCGCATAATACGTAGATGTCCCATCAGTAAACTGGATCTGATCCAACTGCTCCCTGCTCACTACCGCACCACTGCCAATAAATATCCGCCCAGCAGTACCCGGACTACCCGCCCCACCATAGCTCCCCTGCCAGCCCGTAATCGTTAAGCGCTTAAAACTAAAGGTACCCGCACTACTAAAGGTCAACGTATGAGCACCACTACCCAGCGCCAGCGTAGAATTGTTTTGTAAGAGTAACTGACCCACCGTCTCGGTAAAACTATTCGTGTTCAACGTACCCCCATTCATCACCACATTGCTCGTGTTGGCAATCACCTGATTGGCTCCCAATGCCAGCGTACCCGAGGTAATCGTAGTGGCTCCCGTATACGTATTGGCGCCACTAAGTGTCAAGGTACCCGACCCCTCTTTGGTCAAGCTACCCGTACCCGTTGTGATCGTTCCACTCACTACCACATCCCCACTACCCCCAAAGCTTACCCCCATATTGGTAGCACTAATCGCATTGGCCCCACTCAAGGTCAATACACCTGCATCACTATGGATCCTACTTGCCGACAAGGCCGTAATCGTCCCTGACCAACTGTTGTTCCCACTGATACTTCGAAGTGCCCCTAATGAACTCACCCCAGCACCATTCAAACGTAACACCAAAGGACCAACAGCTATACCCCCCTGCAACTGAAGCGATGCCCCATCAGCAATCGTCGTCTGAGAAGAAGTCCCTAAGGCAGACCCGTTTTGTATATTCAACACCCCTGCGTTCACCAGCGTCGCACCACTGTATGTATTGGCATTGCTTAAGGTAAGGGTACCCGTACCATCCTTGGTCAATCCTGCCGTACCGATTCCAATCGCACCAGACACCGTAATGTTGCCACTACCTCCAAACGTTACCCCAATATTGGTAGGCGAACTGATCGCACTAGAACCACTCAGCGTCAAGGTACCCGAATCACTAATTATCCGAACAGCTGGCGTCTCCAGCGTAATGGTACCACCCCAGGTATTGTTGCCACTCATGTTACGAAGCGCATCATTGCCATTTACACCTACTCCACGCAAGGTAAGCGGTAAGGAACCAACGCTAATGCCACCCTGCAATTGAAGCGTCGCTCCACTTGCTACCGTAGTAGTCGAACTAACCCCCAATGCATTGGCATGACGTATATTAATCACACCCGCATTAATGGCCGTTGATCCCGTGTAACTACTACTTCCCGTTAAGGTCAAAACACCACCGCCCGTCTTGATCAACGACACACTCGTCGCCGACCCGTTTTCAATCACGCCAGAAAAAGTAGTAGAGCTCCCATCATTACCCGTCGTCAACACAGGTGTGCTAGATCCACTCGAACTCCTAATCGTACCTCCCCCAGCAATGGATCCCACCGTAGGACTAAAACTAAATAGATCAAAAATAGCTCCACCACTAACCGTTAACGCCGTAGACGTAGGCAACGTGTTACCCGCACCCAACTGCAAGGTCCCACCACTCACCGTCGTAGTACCGATATACGTGTTCACACTCTTAAGAATAAACGTACCTGAACCACTCTTGGTAAAATTGCCCCCAGTAATCACCCCAGACACCTGACCATCATTCACCCCAGCCGTAGTGGCCGTATTGGTCGTACTAATCGCAATATTACCTGTAGTAACACCAAGAACGTTATAGCCACCCCTACCCCCATTGCTAATAGACCCTCCAAGAGAGATACTGGCAGCACTCAAGTGCCAGGGGGCCACGAA
>RFVQ01000271.1 GCA_009922495.1 Chitinophagia bacterium | reverse complement strand
TTATCTCTGCTTATGGACGCTTGTGGGCGGCTAACACCACTGCTGACAATGTGACTGTCTATTTCTCTGACTTGTTGGCAGGCCATGTGTGGTCAACAGGAACATCTGGTTCTTTGAATATCTCCCAGGTGTGGCCCAATGGTTCAGATGAAATCACTGGTTTGGCAGCACACAATGGATTCTTGTTGATCTTTGGCAAGCGTCAAATCCTGATTTACTCTGGTGCGACTACTCCATCAACGATGACCTTGACTGATGCTGTGAGCAACATTGGTTGCATTGCAAGGGACTCGATTGCCAACACTGGCACTGATGTGATCTTCCTGTCAAACAGTGGCATTCGTTCGTTCTTGAGAACTATTCAAGAGAAATCTGCACCTTTGCGTGACTTATCTAAGAATGTCCGCAATGACTTGATGACGATTGTTGCCGCTGAGACATTGGCAAACATCAAGGCAGTCTACTCAGAGTCAAATGCGTTTTACCTGATTAACTTCCCGACTGCTGCCCAAGTCTATTGCTTTGACACTAAGGCGGCTTTGCAAGATGGTTCTTCACGGGTAACTGTGTGGGATTCCATTACGCCAACTGCTTTCCTTGCTAGACGCAATGGAGACTTGTTTATTGGCAAGAATGGTTATGTGGGTAAGTATGGGACATATCTTGACCATGCAAGCACATATAGATTGCAATACTTCACCACTTATGCTGACCTGGGAAATCCCAATGTCACATCCATTCTGAAGCGCATTGCTGTGGTGGTGATTGGTGGATCGAATCAAGGCTTCATCATCAAGTGGGGATATGACTTCTCTGGTCAGTACTATTCAACGACATTGACAATTCCTGTATCCACTGTTGCTGAGTATGGGACTGCTGAGTATGGTGCAAATGGTTCTCCAGTGGCTTACTACTCACAGGGCATTGCTTTGCAGACATTGGTTGGTCAAACAAGTGGTTCTGGCAAGACTGTGCAAACGGGCTATGAGACTGAGATCAATGGTTACCCTGTGAGCATTCAAAAGATTGAGATTCAAGCCAAGAATGGCAAACTAGTATAAGGATGTATCTTGAGTAACTACACCAAAACCACGAATTTTGCGGCTAAAGATGCTTTGTCGCCAGGGAATGCAAGCAAGGTTGTCAAGGGAACTGAGATTGATACTGAGTTCACCAACATTCAGACTGCCATTGCCTCAAAAGCAGATGGAACTTTCACAAACTTCAGCTTTGTTGAGAGTGGTTCGTACCTGTACATCAGGGCATCTGGCACAGATGTGATGAAGATTGACACATCTGGGAATCTGACTGTGTTGGGCAACATTGTGGCTAATGGTACTGTTTGATGAAAGACATTCGTCAAATCCTTTCTGAAGACTTGGCAAAGAACTATCATGGTTTTGACATGACAGTTGATTCCTACTTTGATAGGTTGATGAATGCTCACCAAACAGGGAATTCTGTACATCGTTATGGCAATACGCTGATTCTGACAAAGAAGATTGACAAAAACGGCATTGAGTTTCATTGCATCAATGGCGAACGATCAAGAGATTTGGTTGTCAATGTACAAAAATACTTTGATGACCTGAAAGATGAAGGGTATGACTATGCAATCACTTTCTACGATAACCCAAAGATCAATGAAGTACTTGCACAATTCACATATCCATCGGAAATAGAAAAAATTGATGATGGGTTATTTAGAACTTATAAAGCAACATTGAGGTTCAAATGGGCGCACTAGCACAACTCGACCCAACACCAGCAATTAGCCGTGCAGTTACAAATGTTGTACAGCCAATTGAGCAAACAGTTAGTCAAAATTTGGCTCAACTGGACAAAAATTTAAGCCTTTCTCAGAATGCCATTCCCATTTTGGGTGCTGGCGCATTGGCGGCATCTGGTGGCTTGATTCCTGGCATTCCTGGCGTGTTTGGAGGCGCTGCTGGTACAGGCGCAGGACTTAGTGCGCTTGATGCTGGTATGGGAGCCTATGGAACCGCATCTGCAATGCCTGCCGCCCTTGGTGGTGGCGCTGTTGGTCTTAGCGCACTTGATGCTGGCATGGGCGCTTATGGTGCTGGATCAACCATTGGAGGTGCTGGTACTGCCGCCGCCACTGGTGGTTTAACTGCATCTCAGGCACTAACTGGTGCAAATTTATTGAGAAACATTTTTGGGGGAACTGGTATGGCTACAACTGCTCAACAACAAGCACTTGGATCGCTTTTAGGTGGTTTATTGCAACAGGCTGGGGGCGCTGTTCAAGGTGGACAAAGTGCTGCGGCGGCTGAAGAACAGGCTCGA
>RFVQ01000028.1 GCA_009922495.1 Chitinophagia bacterium | reverse complement strand
GGCCCTGTTCATTGGATTGCTGATGTATACCATTGGCATGTTTCTCTTTGCTTTTGCGGCATCCACTTGGATGATGTTCGCTTTTTGTTCTGTCTATTGTTTGGGCGGTATTGCCGGTCCTGCCCTGCAGGGGATTATTTCCTCGCATGTTCCGCCCAACGAACAGGGAGAATTACAAGGCGCGCTGACCAGTCTGATGAGTGCCACTTCCATAGTAGGCCCATTGTTGATGACCAATCTTTTTTCTTATTTCAGCAGTAATTCGGCATCCGTTTATTTCCCTGGCGCACCCTTTTTGGCCGGTGCCTTGCTCTTTTCCTTCAGTACCATCATCAGTTACAGGAGTTTACAAGCGGAGAAAAAGGCGGTACCCTTCTAGACAAGTTTCTGTTAAAAGTTGTGTTTTGACAGGATTCTGACCAATTATTCTTTGAAAATCAAATAATTGGGTTAGTTTTGCCCTGTTATTTGAGTTAAGTACAGTACTCAGTAAGTGAAAGTATTTTCTGCTAAGCATCATTCTGCTAAGTGTAAGTAGTCTTCTTTACGCCTGTGTTTCTCTCAGCATTATTCATCAATTGTTTTTTGAAATGAACATTTATGTTTCAAATTTAAGCTTCAACGTACAGGATGAAGACTTAAAAGGATTTTTTGAAGAGTACGGAGAAGTATCTTCAGCCAAAGTGATCACCGACAAATTCACTGGCCGTAGCCGTGGCTTCGGTTTTGTTGAAATGTCAGACGACGCAGCCGCTCAGAAGGCCATCCAGGAACTGGACGGTGCAACTGTAGAAGGTCGTGCCATCAAAGTAAGCGAGGCCAAGCCTCGTGAGCAGCGCCCCAACAATGGTGGCGGTGGTGGTCCTCGCCGCAACTTCGGTGGTGGCGGTGGTGGCAACCGTTGGTAAGATCATCTTTACCGAATTGAAGAGGGAACCTTTGGGTTCCCTTTTTTTGTGCCCATCCGCCATCTGAAGGCTGGCATGAGTAACTTTGCAAAAAAAAGAAGATGAGTATCGTAACCGAATTCAATGAATACCGTGAAAGGATGAATGATGTCATCCTCGAAAAAGGAAACCTGGTGATGAAGCGCCTTTGGAACCTGGATACCAATACCTACCAGGAAGGGGCCTTGGATGTCAAAACCAAGGAAATGCTGGGACTGGTGGCCAGCATGGTCTTGCGTTGTGATGATTGCATCAAATACCATTTGGGGAAGTGCCATGAACTGGGCACCAGCACCGATGAGATCTATGAAATCTTCTCCGTTGCCAATATTGTAGGCGGCACCATCGTGATCCCCCATACCCGCAGGGCGGCTGAATACTGGGAGGCACTGCTCGCGGAAAAAAGCGAATAATTCAGTAAATTTATATTCCTAACCCCATTTACTTTCCTAAACTCCAAATATGAGCGAGGTTACAACAGCCCCTGTATTGACATCCAAGGATTTTCAAACCGACCAGGAAGTAAGGTGGTGTCCGGGATGCGGTGATTATTCTATTCTCGCACAGGTTCAGAAGATCATGCCCACCCTGGGGATCCCTCGTGAGAACATCGTGATCGTATCGGGTATCGGTTGCTCCAGTCGTTTCCCTTACTACATGGAAACTTTTGGCATGCATTCCATTCACGGAAGGGCAACAGCCATTGCCAGTGGATTGAAAGCCGCCAGACCGGATCTCAGTGTATGGATCGTATCGGGTGACGGAGATTCGCTCAGCATTGGCGGTAACCATACCATCCACATGCTGCGCAGAAATTTCAATGTGAACTTCATGGTCTTCAACAACCAGATCTATGGTTTGACCAAGGGACAATATTCACCGACTTCAGAGGAGCACAAAGTGACCAAGTCCACTCCATTCGGCAGCATCGATCATCCCTTCAATCCGGCTGCCTTGGCCATGGGTGCAGATGCAACCTTTGTAGCCAGGAGCATGGACCGTGACCCCAAGCATTTGCAGGAGATGCTGTTGAGAAGCAATGCCCATGTGGGTGCCTCCTTCTTAGAGATCTACCAGAACTGTAACATTTTCAATGACGGTGCCTTTGAGATCTTCACTGAGAAAGGCTCCAAACCCATGGAAACCCTTTTCCTGGAGCAGGGCAAACCTTTGCTGTTTGGTGCCAACAAAGAAAAAGGCATCAAGCTCGATGGCTTCAGACCTGTGGTGGTGGAATTGGGTGAAGGGGTGAGTGCTGATGATTGTTGGGTACATGACGAAAAAGATTTTTACAAAGCACAGATATTGACGCGCATGTTTGATGATCCCCGTGTAGAAGGCCATCTGCCAAGGCCTTTCGGTGTGTTTTATGAAACAGAACGTCCCTGCTATGAGGAGCAGTTGCAAATACAACTCGATGAGATCATTGCCAAAAAAGGCAAGGGTGATCTCAACAAGTTGTTGAGAGGCAACGAGACCTGGACCATCTCCTAGGTTGTGATCATCCACATACATCCTCAAAACCCACAGGAAAGATTGATCAGGCAGGCAGCAGAACTGCTGCGCAAGGGAGGGGTTATCATTTATCCCACAGACACTGTATATGGATTGGGCTGCGACATCTTTCAACCCAAGGCCGTGGAAAGGATCTGCCGGATCAAGGGCATCGATCCTGCAAAAGCCAATCTTTCCTTTGTCTGCAGTGATCTTTCGGATCTCAGCCAATATGCCAAGGCCATTTCCACTCCGCATTACCGCTTCATCAAAAATCATATTCCCGGTCCCTTTACATTTATCCTGCCCGCCAGCAAGGAGGTCCCCAAAATACTGAAGAGCCGGAAAGACACAATTGGCTTGCGTGTCCCTGATCATCAAATTACACACGCATTGGCAGCAGAACTGGGACATCCCCTTCTCAGTTCATCTCTACCCGGAGAAATGGTAGAGGAGTATACGGATCCGGAACTCATCCATGAGAAATTTGAGAAGCTGGTTGACCTGGTCATCGACGGAGGAATCGGAGGCATGCAATATTCCACGATTGTAGACATGACCGAAGAAGAGCCAGTGGTAACGCGACAGGGGATGGGACAACTTCAATAAAAAATTCCAAATTGCTCCATGGCTTTGCGGTGATCAAGGGTACCATACCCTTTGTTCTTGATCCATTGGTATTGCGGAAATTTTTCGTGCTGCTCCAGCATATGATCATCCCGGTAGGTCTTGGCCAGGATGCTGGCAGCTGCAATGGAAGCATAGGTGCCATCCCCTTTGATGATGGTCTGGTGCGGAATTTTCTGGAAGGGCTTGAAACGATTCCCATCCACAATGATGAAAGCCGGCTTCTTTTTTAGTTTTTCCAATGCCAGGTGCATGGCCTTGATCGAGGCGTTCAGAATGTTGATCCTGTCGATCTCCTCCACCTCCACACTGGCGACGGCCCAACTGATGGCGGCAGACTGAATGGTTTCCCGAAGGGCATACCTTGTTTTTTCATGGATCTGCTTGGAATCGTTGAGCAGGGGATCTGAAAAGTCGGCTGGAAGAATGACCGCTGCTGCAAATACCGGACCCGCCAAACAACCCCTCCCGGCTTCATCGCATCCGGCTTCGGGGAAGCATTCCTGGTGAAAGGGTTTAAGCATGGCTTGCAAAGTAGACAAAAAAACAGATCAAAAAATCCGAAGATCCCTTTGCCATGATACCTTTGCAGGATGACGGAAAAAATTGCAGCAAAGGGGTCTAGGGCAGTCGCCATCTGGCTGATGATCGGCGTTTTCATGATCATTGTGCAGGTACTGCTGGGGGGGATCACCCGGTTGACAGGTTCCGGTTTGTCCATCACCGAATGGAAGCCCATTCTCGGGGCTGTTCCGCCGATGAACGAATCTGACTGGTTGACTGCGTTTGAAAAATACAAGCAGATCGGGCAGTTCAAACAGTTGAATTTTGATTTTACATTGTCTGATTTCAAATTCATTTACTTCTGGGAATGGTTCCACCGCGAATGGGCCAGGTTCATCGGACTGGTATTCTTCATTCCCTTTGTATGGTTCATCGTGACCAAAAAGATCAAAAAGGAAATGATCAATCCCATGATCATTCTTTTTTTGTTGGGTGCCTTGCAGGGATTGATCGGATGGATCATGGTGAAGAGCGGATTGAATGAGGAAGATCTATATGTCAGTCATTTCCGTTTGTCCATTCATTTCATCGCAGCATTGGGACTCTTGTGTTATACTTTATGGTTTGCGTTGAAGTTGATAGTGGATCCTTCGAAAGGGGTGGTTGCACACTCGCTGCAAAAATTCACCACGGGCCTTTTGGTACTCTTGGTTGTTCAGCTGGTGTTTGGTGCATTCATGGCAGGGCTCAAAGCCGCCAATTTTGCAACCACCTGGCCGTTGATCAATGGTGAGTTCATTCCTTCTTCATTGTCGAATGACACCTTGAGCAGTTTCACACATGACCCGTTGGCCGTGCATTTCATTCACCGCAACCTTGCGTATGTCATTACTGTGCTCGTGATCATATGGTTCTTGCGTGCAAAAAAAATACAGGGAGGCAAACTTTTTGAACAGCTCAAAGCCTTGCCGGTATTCATGATCCTGCTGCAGGTATTGCTGGGTATTTTTACCGTGCTCTATGCCAACAACGCCAGTGCCCTCTTGTGGTTGGGCGTGGCCCATCAGTTCACCGGCATGCTATTTTTGTTGCTGATGGTCACCTTGATTTTTTTGATCAGGCGCAAATGATTTTTGATCAGTGGAAAGAGATCATCCGGCAGTAAACTCGATTGGATACCCCAGCAATTGTTTCAGTTGTGAGGGGGTAACGCGCTGCACTTGCTCTGTTGCATCATTTTTGAAAAGGAGTGCATGCAGGATGAGTTTGGTCCGGGTGTTGTACACCAGTTTCCAGCAATAATCAGGAACCGCAACACCATTGCCTATTTTCTGTTTGCCATAAATGGCACCGGTATAAATTTTTAAACGATCCTTCTGGCTTTCTTTTCGAATGGCGGTCTCCCAGCTTTTCCATGAACCCCTGTTCAATTGTGGATGCTGGGGGATGCAATTGTAATAAGAGAAGGTGCATTTTTCTTTGTCGCAGTCGTATGCAAAATCTTCTGCATTGGCGAGATGCCCCCTGTCGTATCCACTCTTGAGATAATCCTTATTGGTAGCAGATCGGTATTCTTTTGCAAAGCTCAATCGCTGACGCGAACAATCTCCGCCACCCTTGTACAAATAGTAGACAACATAAAGAGGGGATTTCAGTGCATAAGAGTAATAGGAGGTATAGACGGGTTTTTGGATGACGGTATCTACACGTTGTGCGAAAACACCCATCCCCCCAAACAGAAAAAGTACAAAACAGAAAAACTTCATGGGATCCTTACCATTTTAACAGGGCACTTCCCCAGGTGAATCCGCTGCCGAAGGCAGCGAGGCAGATCAGATCGCCATCCTTCACCAATCCTTTTTCCCAGGCTTCGCATAGGGCGATGGGAACAGAGGCGGCTGTAGTGTTCCCGTACTGCTGGATGTTGTTGTACACCTGGTCATCGCGCAGTTTCAACGTTTGTTGCACGAACTGTGCAATGCGCAGGTTGGCCTGGTGGGGGATGAGCAGGTTGATGTCGGCCGGGGTCTTGTTGTTTTGGGTGAGGGCTTCCATGATCACTTCAGGAAACTTCACCACCGCCTTTTTGAATACGGTTTGTCCGTCCATTCTGGGATAGGTCTCCCCATTGTTGATCATCGAATGGGTCATGAACATTTGTCCGATTTCGGCCGTATCAAAAGTGGCATAGTTTTTTTCCTTCCAATGGTTGGCATGGGTACCGGGATTGAACATGGCCAGGTTCTCGGCGTATTCTCCATCGCTGTGCAAATGGGTACTGAGAATTCCTTCCTCTTCTTTTTCGGTGGGCTGCACCACCACAGCACCGGCTCCATCGCCAAAGATCACGGTGACATTTCTGCCACGGGTGGAGAAATCGATCCCGAAGGATTGCTTTTCACTGCCGATGACCAGAATGTTTTTGTAAGTACCGGTCCTGATGAACTGATCAGCAATGCTCAGGGCATAGATGAATCCACTGCACTGGTTGCGAACGTCGAGTGCGCCCACCTCCTTCATTTTCATTTCCCTTTGCACGAGCACACCGCAGCCGGGGAAATAATAGTCAGGACTCAAGGTGGCGAAGATGATGAAGTCGATATCCTGCGCCGTGATGCCCGCTCTCTCGATCGCGATCTTAGCTGCTTCGATCCCCATGGTCGTAGTAGTCTCCTCCAATCGGTCGCCGTATCTTCTCTCTTTGATACCCGTTCTTTCCTGTATCCACTCATCGCTGGTGTCCATGTACTGCAGCAGGTCGTTGTTGGTGACCACATTCGAGGGAAGGTATTTGCCGATGCCGGCGATTTTGGAGCGTAACATATCAATCAGTTTTACTGAGAAAAAATACTTTTCCTGAAGGTAGAACAATTCAAAAAGCAATAAGTTGGTCGTTTTCCATGCTTGGCGGAACAGTAATTTAACTTGCCCACCCCGCTGAAAAGGGGTAACTTTGCGGCGACTAAACAATCGTATGAACATTAGAAACATCGCCATCATTGCCCACGTAGACCATGGAAAGACCACGTTGGTGGACAAGATCCTGCATACCGCCAAGGTATTCAGGGACAACCAGGAGACCGGAGACCTGATCATGGACAGCAATGACCTGGAAAGGGAAAGAGGCATCACCATCTTCAGCAAGAACGCTGCGGTTACTTATAACGACATCAAAATCAATGTGATAGACACTCCAGGCCACGCCGATTTCGGTGGAGAAGTGGAGCGTGTACTGAAAATGGCCGATGGGGTGATCCTGCTGGTGGACGCCTTTGAGGGTCCCATGCCCCAAACCCGTTTTGTGTTGCAGAAAGCCCTTCAACTGAACCTTCATCCGATCGTGGTGATCAACAAGGTAGACAAACCCAATTGCCGTCCTGATGAAGTGCACGATGCCGTTTTCGAACTTTTCTTCAACCTCGACGCAACCGAAGAACAGCTGAACTTCCCCACCTATTATGGTTCTGGTAAGAATGGCTGGTTCAATGATAGCCTCACGCCAACCGATAATATTATTCCTTTGATGGAAGGCATCATCAAGCATGTGCCCCCACCCAAGACAGAAGAAGGTACCCTGCAATTGCAGATCACTTCACTGGATTATTCCTCTTTCCTGGGTCGTATCGCCATCGGAAAGGTAGCCAGGAATACCATCCGTGAAAACCAGCCCATCACCCTGATGCAGGCCGATGGTTCGATGAAGAAGCAGCGTGTGAAGGAACTCTATGTATTCGAAGGGATGGGTAAGCGCAAGGTAACAGAGGTGCATGCCGGAGACCTTTGTGCGGTTGTGGGCATCGAAGATTTCAATATCGGTGACACCATCGCTGATTTTGAAAATCCAGAAGCCCTGCCGGTGATCCATGTGGATGAGCCTACCATGAGCATGCTGTTCAGCATCAACAACTCACCCTTCTTCGGAAGAGACGGCAAGTTTGTAACGAGCCGCCACCTGCGTGACCGCCTCATGAAGGAAACGGAAAAGAATCTTGCCTTGCGTGTCAAGGAAACCGATAGCGCCGATAGCTTCCTTGTTTTTGGTCGCGGTATCCTCCACCTCGGTGTCTTGATCGAAACCATGAGAAGGGAAGGATATGAGCTGACGATCGGACAACCACAGGTGTTGGTGAAAGAGATAGAAGGCAAAAAATGTGAGCCCTATGAGGTGCTGGTGATCGATGTTCCGGAGGAATATGCTTCCAAGGCCATCGACCTCGTGAGCAGAAGGAAAGGCGAGATGACCGTGATGGAAACCAAGGGCGATATGCAGCATATCGAGTTTGAGATCCCTTCACGCGGACTCATTGGACTCCGTACCAACATGCTCACCAATACTGCCGGTGAAGCCGTGATGGCCCATCGTTTTAGCGAATACAAACCTTGGAAGGGACCCATCCCCGGAAGGAACAATGGTGTGTTGCTGGCCAAGGAAGGCGGAACCACTACAGCCTATTCACTCGATAAATTACAAGACCGCGGATTCTTCTTTGTGGATCCGGGAGAAGAGGTATACAAGGGAATGGTGATCGGCGAGAACAACAAACCCGGTGACCTGGTGGTCAATCCCAACGAAGGAAAAAAACTCACCAACATGCGTGCCAGCGGTACCGATGGTGCAGCCAGCATTGCTCCCAAGCGCCTGATGACACTGGAAGAATGCATGGAATATATCCAGCACGATGAGTGCATTGAGGTGACACCCAATTTCATCAGGATGCGCAAACTGATCCTGGATGAGACCGAAAGAAACCGCCTGGCCAAACAAATGAGGACCGAAGCTGTTTAAAGTATATGAAAAGGACATTGATCGTCATTTGCCTTTTGGTCGGCCTCTCGGTTGCCCATCAAGCATCCGCTCAATGTTCCATTTGTACGAAAACTGCACAGCAACTCGGACACAAGCCTGCCAAGGGTTTGAACAGCGGCATCATCTACCTGATGATTGCTCCGCTGGCCATCATTGGATTCGTGGGATACAGATGGTTCAGAGGCGGCGGTGCTGAACCCGGTCATGATCAAATGAACTGATGCCATGAACAAGATCAACTCAATCTTCTTTTTCGTTTTTTCTGTTCTTGCTTTTACTTCCTGCACCGTGAACAATGTTACGGTGGACGAAAAACTCGGCAGGATCTTTGAGAACAACGGTGTGAAAGGCACCTTTGGCATGTTTGACAACAGCAGAGGGGAATTCACGATCTATGATTTGGATCGCTTCAAAGCACCTGCGGTGCCTGGACAAACCTTTCATCTTTTCAGCACACTGGTGGCACTGCATACCGGAAAACTGACCGACGAACGTTCTACGCTTACTGCTGGTGATAGCATATCAGAAACCCTTCGCATCGATACAGCTTTCAAGAGACATTCCGATGCCCATTTCACTGCCCTTGCGCAACTGATAGGCAAGGACACCCTGAAATATTGGGCAGACAGTGTGAAGTATGGCAACAAAAAAATCAGCCATACAGCCTTCTGGAACGATAGCCTGACCATTTCACCCGATGAACAACTGGGAATGGTCAAGCGTTTGTATTTCAAGCAACATCCCTTCCGTGCCAGTGTTCAGGAGAGCGTGAAAAAAATGATGATCGTGCAGAACAACGCACAACTGCAGTTGGCCTACACGATCGGCATCATCCCCCAACAAGATCACCAATTGGTTTGGGTGATTGGATGGATCGAAGAGAACCGTCATGTGTATCCCTTCGTTCTCCAGTTTGATGCAAAGGCGGGAACTGATGGCAGAGCCATAGGAGCAAAACTATCCAGGGAATTGCTGGAAGATCTCGGATTCTTCAAAGGGAAAATGTAAGTTGTATCTTGCCATCATAACTCCATCAGATGTCCCTCACCCACTACAAACGTTTACAAACTGCAGAAGTCAGGATCGGTGATCTGCTGCTCGGCAACGGTCATCCCATCAGGGTGCAGACCATGACCACTACCGACACCATGAATACCATGGCCACGGTAGAACAGACCATCCGTTGCATCGAAGCGGGAGCTGAATTGGTGAGGATCACGGCCCCTTCAAAAAATGAAGCACTCAACCTGCAGAACATCAAGGATGAGTTGCGCAAGCGTGGTTACCATACACCACTGGTGGCAGATATTCATTTCACCCCCAATGCCGCAGAGATCGCTGCCCGCATCATTGAGAAAGTGAGGGTGAACCCGGGCAACTATGCCGACAAGAAAAAATTTGAATTCATTGAATATACCGATGCGGCCTATCAGGAAGAGATCGATCGCATCCGGGAACGCTTTGTTCCGCTGGTGAAGATCTGCAAAGAGCATGGCACGGCCATGCGCATTGGCACCAACCATGGATCACTGAGTGATCGCATCATGAGTCGTTATGGCGACAGCGCCATTGGCATGGTGGAGAGTGCAATGGAATTCCTGCGCATTGCCCGTGATGAAAGCTATCACAACATTGTGCTCAGCATGAAGTCCAGCAACCCACAGGTGATGGTGCAGGCCTATCGTTTGTTGGTGCAGAGCATGCAAAACGAATTCGATCTCTGTTATCCCCTGCATTTGGGTGTTACCGAAGCGGGTGATGGTGAAGATGGCAGGATCAAATCCGCCATTGGTATTGGAACCTTGTTGGAAGACGGCATCGGCGACACGATCCGCGTGTCGCTCACCGAAGATCCGGAGTTTGAGATACCCGTGTGCAAAGACATCGTAAAGCGATACAATGATCGCAATGCTGCTGTTCAATTGCCAGAGATCATCAAATTGCCCTATTCTCCTTTTGAATACAAAAGGCGTGAAAGTTTTGCAGTCGAAAACATCGGTGCCAAGCAAGTACCAGTTGTCGTATCAGACATGAGCAGTGCTGAAAGCATCAACCCAGAACAACTCCAGAGTATTGGATATGACTATGATGAGGCAACAGACAAATGGAGCATTGGTGATGCGGCGGCCGATTATGTGTTTACTGCAGAGAGGCCGATAACATTTGCCTTGCCAGGCACCTTGAAAAATATTGTGAATGTTTCCGTTTGGGATGCATCAAGCGAATCTCAGTTCCCGATTTTTCAGTTGGCTGATTTTGTTGCAACCCCTTCAAAAAGCACACGCATCAATTTTGTGATGGTGGATTGTTACAGCGAAAACCATGTTGCACTGCCTGCTCAATTGGAGATGATCCAGCAAGCCGCCGCTGACCAAACGGTTGTATTTTGTTTGAGCAGCACCAACAACAATGCCATGCAAAGTGTGCGCCGCATGTTCATCGAGTTGACCAATCTTGGCATCCGCAATCCTGTGGTGCTGGTTACCGACAGCGGCATGCATACACCGGATGAACACCTGATTCATTTTGCCACCGAAACAGGAGCCTTGTTGCTCGATGGCATGGGTGATGGCATTTCACTGGGTTTCACCGGGAAGGCCATGATGGACAATACAAAGACAAAAGGCCGCACCTATCTTCCCGCGTACCCGCATTTCCAAGACGGAATACATCAGTTGTCCCAGTTGCGGCAGAACCCTCTTTGATCTGCAGGAGACCACTGCCAAGATTCGTTCCGTCACCAATCACCTCAAGGGTGTGAAGATCGCCATCATGGGATGCATTGTGAACGGACCTGGTGAAATGGCCGATGCAGACTTCGGTTATGTAGGAAGCGGTCCCGGAAAGATCACCTTGTACCGCGGAAAGGAAGTGGTCAAGAAAAGTGTAGACAGTGAAGTGGCGGTAGATGAATTGATCGACCTGTTAAAGGAAAGTGGCGCTTGGGTGGAGCCAGCTTGATGACTCATCAAAAACGATAGCTGTTCAACAGTGCTTTCCTGTTTTCTTCCGCCTTGAATTTTAGGGCATGTTCTTTTTGCTTTGCAATGGCTTCGCTGTTGTCTGATACCAGTATTTCCTGCATCATGGCTGTCCATTGTTCCGGTTGATGAGGATCGGCATAGCGTGCATGCGGACCACCTGCTTCTGCAAAACAAGATCCTGTGGAAGTCAGCACTGGAACACCCGATTCGATGGCTTCCACGATCGGAATACCAAATCCTTCAAACAGGGATGGATAGGTGAAGAGGGTCGCTCCCTGGTAAATGGCTGGAAGATCCTGGAAGGCTGCGTTATGGATGAAGATCACTTCCTTCTCAATACCGAGTGATGCAATTGTTTTTTTTACGTCATCTAGATAGCCAGTTGGTTTGCCTACTATCACTAATCGTGGTCTCGTAGCAGGAGATAATGCTGCAAAGGCTTTCGCCAGCGTAACCGCATTTTTTCTTGCTTCAATGCTTCCCACCATGAGGATGTATCGATCCGGCAGTTGGTATTTTTCTTGTACAGCTTTTATTTGATGGCGACTTTGTTCGATGCTGAATTGAGGATGGCATCCCTGGTAGATTACCTTTATTTTTTTTGGATCGGCACCTAAAAATTCAACAACGTCGGATGCCGTTTGTTCGCTAACAGCAATGATCCTGTCGGCCACCTTGCAGGCATGTTTCACTTTTTGATGGTGCATCATCACATCAAATCGGGAATAGAACTGCGGATAACGAAGAAAGATCAGGTCGTGAATGGTGACCATGCTTTTGACGTACTTGGGAATACCGATAGGCAATTCATGACTGAGTCCGTGGTAAACATCCAGAGAAGAAAAATCAGCAGCATGCAAGGGGAGTGTCGATCGCCATAGAGCCGCCAGCGGAGAAGGTTTCATCCCTGCAGGGGGTGTGACCAGTTTGAGACCGGGACGATCGATGAAGCGATCCGTCTCTTTTCTCTTTTTTATTTTGGGTGTGAAGAGAACATATTCATTGTCGCTTGCATCTTCCAGTAAGACATCCATCACAAAGCGGGAGTAGTTGCCCAGTCCCGTGAAATTGTTGAATAGTCGTTTTGCGTCGAATCCTATTTTCATGATGGATGGCGCTATTTATTTCCAGGCCCAAACATGACCGGTTCTGGTTGCCGGTCGCGTTACATGTTTCACCTGATATCCTTTGGAGATCAGAAAATCCGCCATTTCAACTGTTCTGTATTGTTGGGTTTCATGTGTTTCCATGGCGATCCTTTCGATCCTGTTGAAATAGTTATCCGGGAGGTTGAAAAGAATATCATATTCTGCTCCCTCACAATCCATTTTCAACAGGTCTATGCTATCAATATTGTTCTCGTTGATGAAAGAGGACAATGCTTTCACTTGAATCGAGACCTTGTGAACCGCATCTTCAAAATGGGCTATGCCTGAAATAGAAGTGAAATCATCTGGGGCATCCGTAAAGATATCCATGTTGCCATCCTCCTTCCAGAGTCCGAATGCATGCTGGTTCCACCGGTGACCAGGATATTGAGCCTTGTGCTGCTGCATCATCTTTTGCAGAAAAGGCATGGGCTCAAAGGAATGTACTGTAGCGTTCGGAAAGCAGCGAAAGAAATAAAGGGCTGCAAAACCCACATTGGCACCCACATCCAGGATAACAGGATCCTGAGGGAAATCCTTAATGTCAAAATGCATCATGTACTGATCGTCAAAGAAACATTCCCGGAAGGGCCCGATCATTTTTTTTGGTACATCATAGCGGTGACCATCCCTGAAGTGAAACACAAAATGCTTCCCCGGATGGATGCCCATTTTAAAGGCCAGGTAAGCAGGCCAATTGCTGATCTCCCTGAAAATAGAACCGTAGCGCTGTAGTTTATAAGCCAGTTTCCCAGTCATCTCCAAAAATACCAAAAGAAGCGCAACCGCCTTTCTTAAATATGGATCTAGCTGATGACCTTCATGTCTTTGCCGATCTTGGTGAAAGCAGCAATGGCTTTGTCAAGATGCTCCTTTTCATGTGCCGCACTCAGTTGAACCCTGATCCTGGCTTTTCCTTTGGCAACAACCGGGAAGAAGAAGCCGATCACATAGATGCCTTCTTCCAGAAGTTTTGCCGCCATTTCCTGTGCAACAGTTGCTTCGTACAACATGATCGGTACGATCGGATGCACTCCGGGTTTGATGTCAAAGCCGGACTTGGTCATTTCCGTTCTGAAATAGTGGGTATTCCATTCGAGTTTGTCTCTCAATGCTGTTGTTTCGCTGAGCAGGTCGAGCACTGCAATGGAACCGCCGACAATACTCGGGGCCAGTGTATTCGAGAACAAATAAGGGCGACTTCTTTGGCGCAGCATCTCAATGATCTCCTTCCTGCCACTGGTGAATCCGCCGGAGGCGCCGCCCAGTGCCTTGCCCAGCGTGCCAGTGATGATGTCGATTTTCCCCATCACACCACAATGTTCGTGGGTACCGCGACCCGTCTTGCCGAGGAAACCGGAGGAATGGCATTCGTCGATCATGATAGCTGCATCATATTTTTCTGCCAGCGGTACGATCTTGTCGAGTTGTGCAATGGTTCCGTCCATGCTGAAGGAACCATCGGTCACGATGATCCGGTTGCGCAAGTGTGCTGCGGCTTTCAGTTGCTCTTCCAGATCAGCCATGTCATTGTGCTTGTAGCGGAAACGCTGGGCCTTGCACAAACGGACACCGTCAATGATGGATGCATGGTTCAGCTCATCGGAGATGATGCCATCCTCTTCTTGGTAAAGGGGTTCGAACACACCGCCATTGGCATCGAATGCTGCGGCATAGAGGATGGTATCCTCGGTACCGAGAAATGCTGATATCTTTTTTTCAAGTTCCTTGTGTATGTCCTGTGTGCCACAGATGAAGCGAACGGAGCTCAAACCAAATCCTCTTTCGTCGATATATTGTTTGGCCGCCTCAATGATTTTGGGATGCGAGGAGAGTCCCAGGTAATTGTTGGCACAGAGATTGATGACTTCTTTTCCGCCCACGGAAATGACGGGGCCTTGTGGACTTTCGATGATCCTTTCCTTTTTGAAGAGGCCGGCTTCCTGTATGGCGGAGAGCTCGCTTTTCAGTCGCGTTATCAGTGATTCATTCATGGTGAGGTCAATGTTGAAATGCAAAATTAATCCAAAATCATGCCTAATGCTGCAAAACTCCTGATCTTCCTGTTAACCCTTTTTCTCCCAGATCAGCAACAAAGAAACACCAAATGGGAAATTGATTTTTTTCAGCAGTTTTCTTTCAAAAGAAAAGATGGCATGAAAGATCGAATTGATGAATCCCGATTCTATCATTTCATTGTCCGGTTTCAATTCATCTGTATTTTTCTTTTTCAGGATTTTTTGAAGGGAGCGCACCCCATAGATGGGCATGAAGAGGAAGAAGTTGAAGTAAGTGGATCTTTTCAATTGTCCCCCATGAGCCTCAAATAACTCCAGCAGTTGTTGTTGGGTATATCTCCTGAAATGGTGATTGACCACATCATGGTTGCTCCAAAGCGACATGAAGGCCGGGACTGTCACAAATATTTTTCCTCCGGGTTTGCAAACCCTGAATAGATTGGCAACTGCTGCTGCATGATCTTCCACATGTTCCACGACATCAAAGGCACAAACAGCATCAAAGCTAGCATCAGCATAAGGTAGTTCGGTAATGGAACCTTGGTCTATCTTCATCTGCAGGTTTTCACGGCAGAAGGTGTAGGATGGCTCATCGTATTCGATCGACTGAACATCACCGAAGGGTTGCAGGATTTCAGAGGATCTTCCGGTTGCTGCACCCACATTCAGGATCTTGAGCGGTTGGCTTTTGAAGATCCATTTTCGGAATTGGTCCAGGATGATACCTTCTCTTACTTGAAACCACCAGTGTTCCCGTTCCATTTTAAAGTAAACATCCAGGAAGGCTCTATCCATGATCGAAAATTAAAGGATCCAACGAATGGCAATATTAGAAATAAAAAGGACGCTATTGTTGCATTCCGGTTAGCTTTGTAGAAATTTATCGATCACCAGCATTGAGAGTGATGACAGTAGCCCAAACCTTGCAGCAATTGAGAAAAAAATGGCCAATGGTTCTCACTGTGCTCTGGTTTCTGCTTCCTCTTGTGCTGACATTGGTCAAATTTCGTTTAGGGCCGGGTAGTTATAACAATTACCTTATTTACAAGCACGTTTTCTGGAATGTTTGGCAGGGCAGGAATCTCTATGATTTCTATCCAGGGGTTTATCTCTATCAGAACCATTACGGCCCGAGCTTTAGTTTCTTCATCGCTCCCTTTGCTTTGTTGCCTGATGGTTTGGGCATGGCCTTGTGGACTTTGGCAGGTGCGGGTTTTCTATATTATGCGATCCGCCAGTTGCCACTGCGGGAAGGATCGATATCTGTTGTAATGTCGATTGTCCTGCTCGAAATGTCCGGTTCCCTTCAAAGTCAACAATTCAATACCATGCTATGCGCCTGGGTCATCCTTTCCTTTGTTTACCTGATAAGAGGAAAGATAGGGTTAGCAGCTTTCTTTGTATCAGGCGGATTGCTTGTGAAACTGTATGGCATCGTGGGATTGACTTTCACACCCTTCACAAGGAAGCATACAACGATGGTAGTCTGGATGGTTATTGCCATGATCGTTTTAATTGCCCTTCCTATGGTGTATGCCGATGGTTCATTCATTCTACATTCTTATGTCGACTGGTTTCATCGCTTGCAAGGGAAGAATCAGGAGAACATCATGACCAATTTTACGGATGGCATGCAGGACATTTCTGCGATGGGCATGGTCAGAAGATTGACTGGCCTCAGCCATTTATCCAATCTGTTTTTTCTATTGCCAGCTGGTATATTGACCTTACTACCTTTGTTGAGAAGAAGTTGTTATGATGATGATCGCTTTCGTTTATTTTATCTGGCCCAGGTGCTGATAGGAGTCGTCATTTTCAGCACCTCTGCAGAGTCGCCTACTTATGTAATTGCGGTAACAGGGTTTGCCATTTGGTATGCTGCATTTGGCAAGGAGCACCCCCATTGGATGAAGGGAATGTTGGGACTTCTGTTTGCATTGACCATCTTATCATCCACTGACCTATTTCCTTTGTCCATAAGGAATGGTTTGATCAAGCCCTATGGTTTGAAAGCCCTGCCCTGTATACTGGGATGGGTCATCATCACCTATCAACTGCTAATCTACAGAAAGAGCGTTGTGTAAAATGCCGACCGGCTTTCTGCTTGATTTTTTCAGCAATGAAAGGGCATGATCTTGCATGGTCATGAATTCGCCTTCCTTTTTCAGCAACCTCAATAGTTTTTGCAAACGTTCTACCAATGCATCACCGCAAATGGTTCGGGTATATCTTGGAAGATCATACTCATTGATGTCCACAAACTCCCAAGGGTGAAAGTAAAGACTAAGCACACCATCTTTCTTCAGGGTTTTGATGGCCAGTTGTTTGTAGTAATCGAAGGGGAAATTTTTGAAACTCAGCCAGAACAAGGGGATTCTCAATCTTGGACTGACAGAAGCCGGGATGCGGATCAGATTGTTTTCAACATAGGCTTTTCTCGGCAGATCCAGGTTGTTGTAACGTCCCGGTAGCCAGGTTGGGTGGATTGATGCATCGTAGGTATATCCAGCATCGAGAACGGTTGCAGCATCAGTAGCCTTCATTCTGGGCATTCTCAATCCAGTAATGGCTTTACCAGTAATCTCTTCCAGCTTGAGCTTTGCGTTCAAGAGATCCTTGTTCTCAAATTGGCTGTGGAAAAAGGTATGAGATGCAATTTCATGTTTTTCACTCAGCTCTTTTATTTGCTCCGGAAAGTATGCTGCGAAATGAGC
>RFVQ01000270.1 GCA_009922495.1 Chitinophagia bacterium | reverse complement strand
CCAAGAAAAGATTACAAAGACAACCTCATTCACTATAACTGGCATTGGTTCTGGCATTGGGGAACCGGTGAGGCCCTGAACAATGGAACGCACATGGTGGACCTGGCCCGTTGGGGACTCGGCGTAGATTATCCTACGCGTGTGACTTCTGCCGGAGGCCGCTACCGTTACCAGGATGATTGGGAAACACCCGATACTCAGGTGATCGATTTGGAGTTCGCCAACAATACCCTTATCAGCTGGGAAGGCAGGTCCTGCAACGGCAAGAACACAGAAGGAAGCAGCGTAGGAGTGATCTTCTATGGTGAGACCGGTTCGCTCTTGATTGAAAGTGGCAACTCCTATAAAATATATGACCTGAAAAGCAAGCTGGTGAAGGAAGTGAAGAACGACATCGTTGCGAATGCTCTCGACCGCACCGGTCCGGGTATGGAGCTTGACGCGCTGCACATCCGCAACTTCTTTGATGCGATCAAGAGAGGAGCCAAATTGAATTCTGATATCCTTAGCGGACACCAGAGTACCCTGCTGGTTCAGTTGGGCAATATTTCCCAAAGAACAGGAAGGGCTTTGAAGATCGATCCCAGCAATGGAAGGATCCTGAACGACAAGGAAGCGATGAAACTCTGGAGCCGTGAATACGAAAAAGGATGGGAACCTAAGATTTAGATGTTGTCGGTTGTCTGTTTTGGGTTGGTAAAATCATCTTAGTATAAAACATAGAGTATATCATGATCAACAAAAGGCTCTATTCTCTTGATGCCCTTCGAGGATTCGACATGTTCTGGATCATCGGTGCGGAAGAAGTCTTCCATGCCATGGCGGAGGCAACAAAAGCTCCTGCATGGATTGCGCTTTCGGAGCAGTTTGAACATCCTACCTGGAATGGATTCACGGCCTATGACCTGATCTTTCCTTTGTTCATTTTTGTCACCGGCATCTCCGCGACCTTTTCGTTGGGCGGTGCATTGGAAAAGGGGAAGAGCAAGAATGAGCTAATGCAAAAAGTGATCAAACGGGGGTTGATCCTGATTGTCCTGGGGATGATCTACAACAATGGCTTGCAGATCCGTCCGATCAGCGATTTCCGATTCATGAGTGTATTGGGAAGGATCGGATTTGCTTATATGTTCTCCAGCATCATCTTCCTCTATGCAAAAGAACGTTTCCAGATCATCTGGTTCGCATCACTCTTAATCGGTTATTGGCTGATACTGAAATTTACGGCAGCGCCGGGTTTCCCAATAGGAGACCTGACCGAACCTGGCAACTTTGCTTCTTACGTAGATCGCAGCATCCTTCCTGGAAAACTATCGAGAGGCATCCATGATACCGTTGGATTTTTCAACAACATCCCTGCGATCAGTTCGGGATTGGCAGGCATCATCACCGGAACCTATTTGAGAAAGAATACAGCCAGTGCAGAAAAAAAATCGATTTACATGGCATTGGCAGGAGTTGTCTCTTTGATCATTGCGCAATTGTGGAACCTGGATTTTCCCATCAACAAAAATCTTTGGTCCAGTTCCTTTGTCATGCATACTGTTGGCTTCTGCTTGTTGCTGATGTCGCTTTTCTACTGGATCATCGATGTGAAGGGCTATCAGAAATGGGCTTTCTTCTTCAAAGTGATCGGGATGAATTCCATCCTCATCTACATGTCGGGCAAGGTCATCAACTGGTCCTATGCCAACAAAGGATTTTTTCAATGGCTGGGCGATCTGATCGGCGACCCCTACAATGCAGTGGCTTTGGCCATCACTGCAGTATTGCTCAAATGGGCCTTCCTGCGTTTGTTGTATCAAAAAAATATTTTTCTCAAGATCTGACATGAAGAAATACATATTGAATGATCCCGCTGCATTGGGAAATGCTTCCGGGAAGGAAGCAGCTGAAAAGATCAAAGAAGCGATCTCGCAAAAAGGCGTGGCCAATATCATCCTGGCAACAGGCACCAGTCAGTTTGAAACACTGCAGCAATTGTTGGGCGACAAAGAAATTGACTGGAGTGCGGTGAACATCTTTCACCTTGATGAGTACATAGGACTGCCCATCACCCACAAAGCCAGTTTCCGAAAATACCTGATGGAAAGATTTATCCAAAAGGTTCCTTCACTCAGGGCAGCTCACCTGATCGACGGAGAAGCGGATCCTGCAAGCGAATGCAAAAGACTGGGGCAACTGATCATGGAGCATCCCATCGATGTCTGCCTCTGTGGGATCGGGGAGAACGGACACCTGGCCTTCAATGATCCACCCGCTGATTTTGAAACAACATCGCCCTACATCGTGGTAGCACTGGATGAGGCTTGCAGGAATCAACAGTTC
>RFVQ01000269.1 GCA_009922495.1 Chitinophagia bacterium | reverse complement strand
CCCATGATGCCATTGCCATATTCCATGAAAGCACGCCACCAGCCGCGGTGCGGCATCCCATCGAAGGGTCGCATAGGCGCTGGGCCGGTCCACATTTCATAGTCAAAAAACTCCGGTACGGGTTGAAGCGAAGGATTGCTGTTGTTGCGCATGTGATAGTAGCAACACATTTCCACATGGTGCACTTTCCCCAACAGTCCTGCGTCCACGATGTTGCGCTTGGCTTCCATCAGATGAGGTGTGCTCCTGCGTTGGGTTCCCACCTGCACTACCCTGTTGTATTTTCTGGCAGCGGCCACCATGGCCTCTCCTTCCATCACATCCACGCTGATGGGCTTCTGAACATACACATGCGCTCCTGCCTTCATGGCTTCTATGGCTTGCAGGGAATGCCAATGGTCGGGTGATCCAATCAAGACGATATCCGGTTTTTGTTCGGCAAGCAATTTTCTGTAGTCGCCATAGGTGGCAATGGACGCGGCCGACTTGCTTCTTTCCTGTACCAATGTTTTGGCCTGGTTCAGCATTTGTTTGTCGGGATCACAGAGTCCCACAACCTGAACCGGTGCCACCTGCATCAGGCGGAAAAGATCACTTTTGCCATACCAGCCTGTTCCGATCAGGGCCACACGCCGACCAGCAAGTTCGGGCGAAACCTCAATCGGTAAATTCCTGAAGGATGAGAAAGCCAGCAGTGCAGCACTGTTGCGGATAAAGGAACGGCGGGATGAAGACATGGTTGATGTTTATGCTTCATGAATATACTGCATTCTCATAGTTTTTCATTCCCGATCTTTCTTGCTCTGCCGAACAGAATCTGGAAAAATAGCGGTGCTAGAAAAAGATACACTACCCAGCTTTTGTTGAGAAAGGCCAGTGGGATGATGAGGACATAAACAATGGTTGGCAGGATGATCCTCCACCGCATATTGTTGTACAAGGTTTTGTCGACATGCGGATCAATAAAACGCTTTTCCCATGCATAGATCAGCATGGCCAGGTGAAGGATGCTTACCATGATGAGGTTCAGGCTGTATATGATTACACTGATGGTGGTGTAGAGGTAGTTGGCCAAAAATCCGGATGAAAAAGGGATCAAACAGACGAACATGAGAAAGAGAATATTGAGCCAGATGCTGAAAATATTGGTTTTGATCATGTGGTGGTGATTGAAATGGGTATCCACCCAAAAGGCACCCACCACAATGAATCCCAGGAAGAAAATGAATAGTTTGGGAATGATCTGGTCCAGCATGAATCTCTTGAGGTTCTCTTCATCTTCTCCTGGCGGAACCACCAGCGCAAGGGAAAGAATGGTGATCACGATCGCAAATACAGCGTCCGTAAGGGATTGGATGCGGTTTACATTCAGTTCCGTGAAATGGATGGTGTTTGACTTTTTCATGAAAATGAAGGTAAGTTGACCGTCTTCTGAAATCCATGAGATGTCTAATAGGCGTTGATGATTTCTGTATTCATTTTTATTTGCCTGTTCCTTCTAAAGAAAAAAGGCAGGGTTTGAAGCCTGCCTTTTCGGAATCGAAGCATGATGGGGTATTTACCTCCCATGATTGCTCCACCTTCTTATCCAGCAAGTTATTAGTCAGGGTCAGAAACCGATTTCTATTCCGGTGTTTCGTGGTTACAGTTTAGTGCTTTTGAAACATGTATTTCTGTAACCCTATCCATCCCACTCTTTCTTGCTGAACTGAAGTAAAGATAGTATCGCAGATGAACGGATTCCCATGACGCTGGTCATATCAAAGGCCAATAATGATTACATTCGTAGACACAACCCTTTGCCAATGAAATTTTCATTTTCTCCTTTGCGAATCGCCTTGTCCTGCTTTGCTTTGATCGTTTTCTTCTCGTTTGTATTTCCCCCAAAAGGATTTTGGGAGAGAAAGGCTATCTATGATACACTGACCGATCCGCAGCGAAGGTTGCCGGAAAATGCGTTGGCAGGAATCACCATTGCAGAGGGCTTGCAGGTGCAGTTGATGGCGACCGAGCCGCTTTTGCAAAATCCCACCAACATTGATGTGGATGAAAGAGGAAGGGTATGGGTGACAGAAGCCTATAATTACAGACCTGGCATCAATGGCAATCCCACCAATGCCAAAGGCGATCGCATTGTGATTCTGGAGGACAAAGACGGCGATGGCAAGCTGGAGCATTCCAAAGTTTTTTATCAGGGACCGGAACTGAATGCGCCTTTGGGGATTGCTGTGCTGGGCAGACGCGTCATAGTTTCCCAAAGTCCGTATGTCTGGAACTTTTATGACGACAATGGGGATGATGTGGCCGATAGAAAAGAGATCATGTTCCAGGGAATTGAGGG
>RFVQ01000268.1 GCA_009922495.1 Chitinophagia bacterium | reverse complement strand
TTCCCGCAGCAATCCCAACCGGGTTTATGCACTCGTTGAAGCCACCAAGAATGGTCTCTACAAGAGTGATGATGGCGGACAAAGCTGGACACTCATGAACAGCAATCCGGAATTCGTATCGACCAGGCCCTTCTATTTCCAGGAGATCGCCTGCGATCCCGAAAATGAAAACCGCCTCTGGTTGATCTACCAGATGATCTCCAAAAGCGATGATGCCGGCAAGAATTTTGAAGTGGTCATCCCCTACAACGGTATTCACCCCGACCACCATGCTTTCTGGATCCACCCCACCAATCCTAACTTCATCATCGATGGAAACGATGGTGGCATAGGCATCACACGCGACAAAGGAAAGACCTGGTTGTTCGATGAAAAGCTGCCGGTGGGACAATTCTACCATATCAATGTGGACAATGAAATGCCCTACAACGTAATGGGGGGAATGCAGGACAACGGCACCTGGCGCGGCCCAGCTTATACCTGGATGAGCGGTGGCATCAAAAATTATTACTGGGACAATATCTGGGGCGGGGATGGATTCGATGCCATGGCAGACCCTGATGATGCCAATTGGATATATGCCATGAGCCAAGGGGGCTCCGTAGGAAAATACAATGTAAAAACAGGAGAAAGCTGGTACATCAAACCACCAGCCCCCGATCTGAAAACCATGCTGCGCTTCAACTGGAATGCAGCCATGGCGCAGGATCCGCACAACACATCCACTTTGTATTATGGTAGTCAGTTTCTGCATCGCTCCACCAACAAGGGGGCTTCCTGGGAAACCATTTCACCGGACCTGACAACCAATGACAGTGCCAAGATCGATCAACGCAACAATGGCGGTATTTCAATCGACATCACCGGTGCAGAAAACTATTGTACCATCATGACCATCGCCCCCTCTGCCAAAGACAAAAATGTGATCTGGGCAGGTACCGATGATGGCAATGTGCAGTTGACAAAAGATGGTGGCAAGACCTGGACCAACTTCCGTGGCAAAATACCTGGATTGCCTGTAGGCGCCTGGATCCCACAGATACAAGCTTCCCGTCACAATGCAGGTGAAGCCTTTGTGGTAGCCAATGATTACAGAAGAGGGGATTTCAAACCCTATATTTTCCGCACCACCGATTATGGAAAAACCTGGACACGATTGCTGGATGAGAAAAAGGTGATTGGCTATGCCCTCTGCGTTTTGCAGGATCCTACCGAACCCAACCTCATCTTTGCCGGAACTGAACAAGGTCTTTGGGTCAGCCTTGACAATGGCGTTACTTTCCAACAATGGAAGAACGGTTATCCATCTGTATCCACCTATGACCTTGCCATCCAGGAAAGAGAAGCTGATCTGGTCATTGCCACTTTCGGTCGTGCACTCTGGGTACTCGATGACATCAGACCCCTGCGAAAACTCGCTGCCAACAAAGGTGTCATCAACCAACCCCTGACCGCTTTTGGCAACAGAACCGCCGTGCAAGCACAGTTCCGCAACGCACCCGGTTACGAATGGAGCACTTGGGGCATCTGGGATGCTGATAACAGACCAGCCGGTGCACCGGTATCCTTCTACCTGAATGCCTCCGGTGATACTGCCAAAACAAGAAAGGATACGGTTATAGTGAAAATCTACAATGATAAAAATGAAGTGATCCGCAACCTTCGTTGGAATGCAGATACCGGATTCAACCGCATCGCATGGGGCATGGAAGAAAAAGGATACCGCACCCCCGGTGGCGGTGGCGGCAGACGCATGGGCGGAGGTGCCGGTGGTGGAAGAAATGCAGCAGAACCGGGAGGGCAACAAGTGCTTCCCGGAACTTATAAGGTTGTGCTTTCCTACAAAGACAGCAAAGACTCCAGCATGGTAACGGTCATAGATGATCCTCGTTTGGGCAACCGAAATGCGATCAAGCTTGCACAGGCTGCCTTGAGAAATGAACTGAAGAAGAGTGGAGACAAACTGGTAGACATCATGGACCTCATGGCAGAAGCCGATGAAGCCGTGAAAAAAGTAGATGGTTACATCACGGGCATGAAGGGGAAGGAGATCGATTCTCTGAAAAAGACGACCAAAAAACTGAACGATGAACTCAAAACCCTTCGTGAATTCTTGAATGGTGTTCCACAAACCAAACAAGGCTATGGACAAGTACCGCAAATCACGGTCATGAACCAGTATCAGGCTGCCAATGCAGCCATCAGTGCCAAGTCCATTGAACCCGGGGCACAGGAAAAAATGCTGGTAGAAAGAGCCGCAGGATTGGTGGAAGAAGCTGTCAAAAAAGCAGATGCTCTCAAGAATGGTATCTGGAAACAATACCAGGAACAGGTGAGGGCT
>RFVQ01000267.1 GCA_009922495.1 Chitinophagia bacterium | reverse complement strand
CAAAGGAAAAAATGTTTTCAGCAAGAAAGCTACCATGTATGTAACCTTCAAGCAGGTAAAGGGACTCAATATCGGAGATGCCATCAAGATCAATGGACTCAGGGTTGGCTCTGTTGAAGGAATGGAACCCATGAATGCAGACATGAGTGCAGTAGCTGTTTCCTACCACCTGGTAAAAGACGTGAACATTCCGGTGGATTCCTATGGTACGATCGACTTTCCGCCATTGGGTGCCACTGCCATTGTTATCAATTTGGGTAAGGAAAAAACTTTTCTGAATGATGGCGACACCCTCAAAGGAATGGAAAGCAAGGGAATGATAGACGACCTCAAAGAAACCCTTACACCCACCATTGAAAAGATCAACAAGACCCTGGCATCACTCGACAAGACCATCACCAATATTGGCAATACATTCGACGAGCCTGCACAGCAAAATATTGGCAAAACGCTGAAGGAACTGGCAGCAACCACCGCCAGACTGAACCAATTGCTGGAACCCGGTAAGGGCAGCCTGGCAAAAACACTGGACAATGTCAATGGTTTTACGGCCAACCTCAAGAACAACAACGATACCATCACGGCAGTTGTAAACAACCTGTCAAAGGCCACCAGAGAGATCGCCGAAGCGGATCTGGGCAAGACCATACAATCCCTTGAAGGAGCTGCTCAACAACTCAATGGCATACTGGGCGACATTCGCAGCGGAAAAGGAAGTCTGGGCAAGTTGGCCAGCAATGACGACTTGTATAAAAATCTGAACAGCACAGCCAACAGCCTGAACATTCTATTGCAAGACCTGAGGCTGCATCCAAAAAGATACATCAACGTTTCAGTATTTGGCAAAAAAGACAAATCTGAGCCCTTGATGTCTCCCCTCCCCGACTCGCTTCACAAATGATCAATATGAAGTTGACCAAACTCAAATATTTCCTGCTGTTGGCAACAGGTTTGGTCTTTCAAAACCTAAGTGCTCAAGATATTGTACAGGATACTGTTCCTGCGAATGATTCCGGAAGATTTGTGCAGATCATCAAAGCCGATGTTTTCAGAAGAATCAAACAGGATAGTACTGGGGACCTGAATGTTCTCGTTGGGAAGGTGGTCATGAAACAGAACAAGACACTTATCTACTGTGACAGTGCGATTCAGAATGTCAAGATCAACCAAGTGGAAGCGTTTGGCAATATCCATATCAATGATGCCGACAGTGTGCACACTTATTCACAATACCTAAAATACCAGGGGGATACCAAGATCGCAGAACTAAAGAAAAAAGTAAAGATGACCGATGGCAAAGGCGTACTCACCACCGAAGCACTGGAGTATGATATCAATGCCAACATCGGCACCTATAAAACCGGGGGCAAGGTTGTCAATGGTGAATCGGTATTGACCAGCAAAGAAGGTTATTATTATGCAGACACCAAAGAAGTGTATTTTCAGAAGAACGTGAGAATGGTTGATCCTGAATATACCATGTCAACCGATACGCTGCTGTATAACCTCAACAGTGAAGTTGCCAGTTTCGTTGCAGCCACCACCATCAATGATGGCAGATCCACCATCAAAACCCGTTCCGGTTATTATGACCTGAAACAAGGAAAAGCCAGCTTCAGCAAAAGACCCGTGATCAGCGACAGTACACAAACAGTGGTCGCAGACAACCTTGAATATGACAAAAACACCGGTGCAGGAATTGCCAGGGGAAATGTTTTCTACAAGGATTCTGCACAGGGCATGTCTATGCTGGCCGGTGCGGCTGATTTCAACAACGAGAAAAAAACAATCCTTTGTTTCAAGCGTCCATTGATGCTTTTCAAACAGAATGACGATTCTCTCTATGTAGCAGCCGATACTTTGTATTCAGCTTATGTTCACTATGACAGCACAGGCAAACCTATTCCCGGAGATACACTCCGCTATTTTCGAGCTCATTTCAACGTAAAAATGTTCTCTGATTCTTTGCAGGGGAAATGTGACAGCCTTTATTATTCAGGCGTTGATTCGGTATTCAGGTTCTACAAAGATCCGGTCATGTGGGCGCAGGGAAGCCAGATCAGTGGTGACACCCTCTACTTGTTTACCAAATGGAGAAAAGCAGACAAGGTGCTGGTCAATGAAAATGCTTTTTCGGTCAACAAAACATCCGAAGGCATGTACAACCAGTTGCGGGGAAACAACATGAACGGACAATTCATCAATGGTGAAATTGATTTTCTCAGAACCAAGGGGAACAGTGAAAGCTTGTATTATTTGCAAGACCAGGACAGCGCCTATATCGGCATGACCTATTCCATGGCTGATGCCATCACCATGAAATTTATCAATCGAGAACTCA
>RFVQ01000266.1 GCA_009922495.1 Chitinophagia bacterium | reverse complement strand
AGGTTCCTTGTTCTAAAAAATCATTCAAACAAAAAAGGGAAGCATTGCTTCCCTTTTTTTATGCGATTCATTTCAATTAAGAAATTTTCTCCACCTGCATATAATTCAGTTCAACAGGTGTTGATCTACCGAAAATTTTAACGGTCACTTTCAATTTCTTTTTCTCATCGTTCACTTCTTCTATTACGCCGTTGAAATCATTGAACGGTCCGTCTACTATCTTGATGGTTTCACCGATGATGAAAGGCTCGCTCATGGTCATTCCACCCGCGTCACTCATCTCATCAATTTTACCCAGCATTTTATTTACTTCCGATTTTCTTAGTGCAATGGGATTCTCTTTACCGAGGAAGTGAATCACATTGGTGGTATTCTTAATAGCAGTGATAATATCGTCGTGCAATTTTCCACCTACGCATTCGATCATCACATAACCGGGATAGAAGTTACGCTCGCGCATAACCTTCTTGCCATTCTGCACTTTGTATACTTTTTCTACAGGAAGGAAGACCTGTTTGATGGCCTTGTCCCAGCCATTGCGCACGATGTCTTTATCTAGATACTCCTTTACTTTTTTCTCTTTTCCGGAGATAACGCGGAGTACGTACCACTTGGTTTCCTGTTGTGTTGTTATTTCTTCCATTACTTAAACAATGAATAAACGAATTTGAGTGCCGTACTGCTTCCAAGGTCTAGAACCCATACGATTGCAGTGATGACCAATGTTGCAACCAAAACAATCATGGTAGACTGTTGAAGTTGTTGCCAGTTCGGCCAGGTCACTTTCTCCATGAGCTCCTTGTAAGAGTCTCTGAAATATGTTTGGATCTTGTTCATGCGTTTTCTATTTATCTACAGAGGATAGTAAAGTTACCCAAAGTTTTTGTTTTGCACGGGCACTAGGATTCGAACCCAGATCAAAGGTTTTGGAGACCTCTATTCTACCATTGAACTATGCCCGTCTTTAAGAAGCAAAGTACCCGGATATGCTCCAGGTACTTTGCTAATGATTATAACTTTTGAGGTTAATCTCAGGCGAGGTCAACCGATAAAGTATTATTTAAGAATCTCTGTAACCTGTCCAGCTCCCACTGTACGGCCACCTTCGCGGATCGCGAACTTCAATCCTTTTTCCATGGCGATTGGTTGGATCAACTTCACTTTCAAGTTGATGTTATCACCAGGCATTACCATTTCAGTACCTGAAGGAAGTTCACACTCACCTGTTACGTCTGTAGTACGGAAATAGAACTGAGGACGGTATTTATTGAAGAATGGAGTGTGACGTCCACCTTCGTCTTTGCTCAATACGTATACTTCACCGTTGAATTCAGTGTGTGGAGTGATAGAGCCTGGCTTACAAATAACCATACCACGACGGATATCTTTTTTCTCGATACCACGGAGTAGAAGACCTGCGTTGTCTCCAGCTTCACCTTCGTCCAACAACTTGCGGAACATTTCAACACCTGTAACAGTAGATACAAGTTTGTCTTCCTGCATACCAACGATTTCAACACCTTCACCCACTTTTATTTTACCACGCTCGATACGACCTGTAGCAACAGTACCACGACCAGTGATAGTGAATACGTCTTCAACAGACATCAAGAAAGGAAGATCAACAGGACGAGGAGGCAATGGGATATAGCTATCAACTGCATCCATCAATTCGTTTACAGATGTTACCCACTTTTCTTCACCAGCCAATGCGCCAGTTGCAGAACCCTTGATGATTGGAGTGTTATCTCCATCAAAACCTCTCTTGGTCAACTCTTCGCGGATTTCCATCTCAACGAGGTCAAGCAATTCAGGATCGTCAACAAGGTCAACCTTGTTCATGAATACCACGATACGAGGTACACCTACCTGACGAGCAAGAAGGATGTGTTCTTTTGTTTGTGGCATTGGACCGTCAGTAGCGGCAACCACAAGGATAGCACCGTCCATCTGAGCGGCACCAGTAATCATATTTTTAACATAGTCAGCGTGACCTGGACAGTCTACGTGTGCATAGTGACGAGAAGCTGTTTCGTATTCAACGTGAGCTGTGTTAATGGTGATACCCCTTTCTTTTTCTTCAGGTGCACCATCAATTTCGTCGTACTTCTTTGCCTGTGCGAGACCTCTTTTGGAAAGAATCTCAGTAATGGCAGCAGTGAGTGTTGTCTTACCATGGTCAACGTGTCCGATTGTACCGATGTTAACGTGGGGTTTGTCCCGCTTGAAGGTCTCTTTAGACATTGTTATCTGTTTTTATGTTTTTTACTTAACTAATGAAACGGCCGCAAAGTTATTGACTTTGAGACGATTTAAAAAAGTATTTTTTCCCTGGTATTTTTGGAGCCGTTGATGAGAATTGAA
>RFVQ01000265.1 GCA_009922495.1 Chitinophagia bacterium | reverse complement strand
GTCTTCGGCATCAGGGTCAATGCTGAAATTTCCGGCCTTGATCTCTTCCAAGATCAGCCTGAGTTCCTTCACTGCTTTTTCGGCCTCTTCCTTTGACATGAGCCCCTGTTCCCCTAACATGGTCACATGGGCGATCGATCCCTGCACATCATGGGAGGCCATGAGCAGATCGAAATCACGGTCGTTGCCAACCGTGAAAGTTTCGATCTGCTGGGCTGTATTGGTTTTTTCTTTGCTCCAGAGTTTCATGCTATTGGTTTTGTGCTGTCATCAAGGCACCGGTTTTTTCCAACAATTGGATGTAGCCCTTGATGCCTGCTGCAATCTCCTTTTTGTAAATATACTCATTGGCTGTATGACTGCGGGCAGAATCACCGGGCCCAATCTTCAGTGCAGGGAAATGCATCAGGGCTTTGTCGCTTGTTGTGGGTGAGCCATAATGGGGGAGTCCCATGGAAGAACCTGCCTTTACCAAGGGGTGCTCCATGTCGATCATGGTTGATCTCAGGCGAAAACTTCTGGGATTGACCTCACTCTTCAGTTCGCTTCGGAATATTGACAGGATCTCATCAAAACTGTAGCACTCGTTCACCCGAACATCTACCACAAACTTGCAGGAAGCAGGAACCACATTGTGGGCCTTGTTTTCTGTTTCGATAACGGTTACCGTTGCCCTGGTTTCACCCGTCAGCTCGGATACTTTTTCAAAATGCATTTGCTCAATGCGCTGGATGTCTTGCAGGGCAATGCTGATGGCATTGATGCCTTCTTTTCTGGCGGCATGTCCTGACTTGCCATGCGCCACAGCATCCAGTACCAAGAGTCCCCTTTCTGCTACTGCCATTTCCATTTGGGTGGGTTCACCCACCAGCGCTCCCATGATCGTTGATCCCTTGAGTTGTTGGATGAATGCTTCGTTATGGATAAGTAATTCAATACCATTTTTGCCGGAGATCTCTTCTTCTGCTGTTGCAGCGATGATCAGGTTGAAGGGAAGATCCTGCGCTGCATAAAAATGGAGGAAGGCGGCGATCAATGAAACCAATGGACCTCCTGCATCATTGCTGCCCAATCCTATGATCTTGTCGTCTATCTCAACCGCTTCAAATGGATGGGTTGTGTAGCCGGCAGCAGGTTTGACGGTATCATGATGGGAGTTGAGGAGTATACTTGATTTCGAGGGATCAAAATATTTGTTGAAGGCATAGACATTGTTCTCTAGTCTTGATGTCAAAACATTTTTTGACTGGAGAAATCTTTCAATATGATCAGCAACTTCCTTTTCTTCTCTGCTGAGGGAAGGAATGGCGATCATTGACTTGAGCAATTGGATCGAATCTTCTATGAGTATATTGTTCACTGACATGTTGTTTGTTTTGCGATCAGCTGATGGCTGTTCCGCTTTTTCCTTCCAACAATTCTTCCAAGGCGGTTGCATCTCCAATGATCACTTTGCTCACACCGGCATCTATGGCCTCAAAGGCATTGTCCAGCTTTGGAATCATCCCGGCAAAAATCGCCTGCGCTGATTTCAAGGAAGCATAGAGGGAATGGTTCATTTCCCGGATGACACTGTTTTCATCCTGGACATCCCGCAGCACACCTTTCTTTTCAAACGAATAGACCAAAGTAGTGGTTGCCTTTTTGGCCATCGCCTTGGCTATTTCCTGTGCGATGGTATCGGCATTGGTATTCAGCAATTGCCCCTTTTCGTCCTGGGTGATGGGGGCCATCACTACCGTGAGGTCATTGTCCAGAAAGTTTAGCAATGCGTCAGCATCAACAGCCTCCACATCGCCAACAAATCCGAAATCAATGGAGGGGTGCTTTCTTTTGTGGGCCCTGATGCTGTTGGCATCGGCACCACATATGCCTATGGAGTTGCAATTTTGTGCATTGAGTCTGGCCACAATCTGTTTGTTGATCAGTCCCGCATAAACCATGGTTACGATCTTCAGGGTATCTGCATCGGTGATCCTTCTGCCATCCACCATTTGTTGGGGGATGGAAAGGTCAGCTGCCAGTTGGGTGGCCAGTTTTCCGCCACCATGAACCAGGATTTTTTGTCCTTTCAAGTTGGCGAAGGAGGAAAGAAAAGCGTCGAGCTTGGCATCATCATCGATGATGTTTCCGCCGACCTTGATGATGGTTATATTTTTATTCATGTATTTTTTACTATTCAACGATCCATGTTAAACTACTAAAATCTAACGTTTTGTTCTCAACATCTCCGCCATCACTGCCTGTGCTGCCCAAACCCTGTTAGCGGCTTGTTCGGTGACCAGGCTATGGGGACCATCAAGAATTTCGTCAGAGAGTTCTACATTTCTGCGTACAGGCAAACAGTGCATTACTTTGGCATTGCGTGTA
>RFVQ01000264.1 GCA_009922495.1 Chitinophagia bacterium | reverse complement strand
CGTTTGATCGACACCGCGGGGATCAGGGAAGCCACGGATGTGATAGAGCAGGAGGGGATCGCGCGCACGTTTTCACACGTGGAAAAGGCCGGTGCTACGATGTATTTGTTGGATATGGGCAGTTGTTCACTGGCGGATGCCGAGCAGGATTTGATGATGCTGAAGCAAAAGACTTCCCGGGTGTGGGTGGTTTGCAACAAGGTGGATTTGTTGGGGAATGCAGACCGACAGCCTTGGTTGGATATGGTTGCGGGTTTGGGTTTGGAAGAGCCTTGGTTTGTATCGGCCAGGGATAAGGTTTCGGTGCAGGCGTTGCGGTTGGCTTTGGAGGCCCGTTTTCTGGGTGGATTGTCGGATGTGGGTGATCAAACGGTAGTGACGAATGTACGTCACGCCGAATCCCTGGATCATTGCGCTACGGAGATGCAGCAGGTTTTGGACGGGATGGCTTCGGGTTTATCGGGCGATTTGCTGGCCTTCCATTTGCGCGAGGGCATTCGGGCGTTATCGGGAATTACGGGTGAGATCGGGGTAGAAGAGATCCTTGGATCCATCTTTTCGAAGTTTTGTATCGGTAAATAAACGATTATAACTTGTCATAAAACGGACTAAATGATATATATTTGTCCTCTATAAGACAAGTTATATGAAAACGGCACCAGCGATATTGCCTAAAAACTTAAAGATTTTAAAAGATTTGGGTGAACATATTCAATTGGCTCGGTTGCGTCGACAGCTGAGCGCAGATCAAATTGCGGAGCGCACAGGGCTTGGCAGAAAAACCATTTATAACATCGAACAGGGCAGTCCCACAGTTGCCATTGGTAATTATTTGCAGGTGCTTTTTGTGTTGGGGTTAGAAAAAGATTTCACCCAAGTTGCGGCCGCTGATCCTTTGGGAAGAAAATTGCAAGATGCTGGGATTGTAACCAATAAACGCGCGCCCAAACAAACCAAAAAGTCATGAAGCAAAACCAGACTAAAATATGGGTTTATGCAGATTGGGAGTTCTTAGAAGGAGCTCAATTGATGGGTGTTTTGACTTCACAACGCATTCGTGGAAAGGAAGTGTTTTTTTTTGAATACACAGCGACATGGGTGAATAAACACAACCCGATTTTATTCTTGGATCCGCATTTGGGGTTTTACAAAGGAAAACAATACTTACCAGAAGAGAAAAACAACTTCGGAATATTCCTTGATTCATCTCCCGACCGTTGGGGTAGGTTATTGATGCGAAGAAGAGAAGCATGGCAAGCAAAGGAAGAAGGTAGAGACGAAAGAACCCTGTTTGAAAGTGATTTTTTATTGGGTGTATTTGATGGTCATCGAATGGGTGGGGTGCGATTTAAATTGAGTGAAGATGGGCCTTTCATGAATGATCAGAAAAAAATGGCAACGCCACCATGGACTTCACTTCGTGAACTAGAGCATGCTAGCTTGCAACTTGAACGTGATGATGCCATGAACGACCCGGAGTATGCTCAATGGTTGAGTGTGTTGATTGACCCAGGATCTTCATTAGGCGGTGCAAGACCCAAAGCCAGTGTGATAGATGATAGAGGACATTTGTGGATTGCAAAATTCCCAAGTTCAAGAGATGATAAAAATGCGGGTGCTTGGGAAATGGTATTGCATGAATTAGCCAAATCCTGTGGTATTCATGTTTCGGAGGCGCGCTTGCAAAAATTTTCGGGCAAGCATCATACATTTTTATCCAAACGTTTCGATAGAACAAATAACCAAAAACGAATCCATTTTGCATCGGCTATGACTTTATTGGGTCTACAAGATGGCGCTGATCATGTAGAAGGTGTTGGATACCTTGATTTGGTTGGTTTTATCATGCAAAATTGTCCTGAAACGAAAGAAGATTTAGAACAGTTGTGGCGAAGAATGGTGTTTAATATATTGGTATCGAACACCGACGACCATTTGCGTAATCATGGGTTTATACTCACTGATACTGGGTGGCGTTTATCTCCAGCTTATGATATGAATCCTAACGAAATGGGTAATGGTTTAACATTGAATATTTCTGAAAATAGCAATGAATTAGACATTTCATTGGCTTTAGAAACCGCACATTTGTATCAATTGAAAAGTGACAGAGCAGAAAGTATCTTAAAGGAGATGCAGCAAGAAATTTCTCATTGGCGCACTGTTGCCAAGAAGCTTGGAATCAGTCATAGCGAGATAGAACAGACGAAGCGAGCGTTTCGGTTGGTGGATTTACGGTGAGGTGTCAAAAGTTAAAAAGCCGAATCTAACCCAGTTTGAATTTCATAGGTATACTTACAAGGCCGAAAATCACCACCTGATTCTATGTCGATTCTTGGCGATGAAGTTGTAGCAGAAGTCGGTGAGGGAT
>RFVQ01000263.1 GCA_009922495.1 Chitinophagia bacterium | reverse complement strand
TGATACCAGATTTGTTACAGGCAGAAAAAATGACGGCAAAAGCCACAAGCATGGTTGCAAAGCCGAGAAAAATTCTTTTTGTTTTCATGTTATTTGATTTATTGGTTTTCAGATATAGGGTATCAAACCCGGTACAGATAGATAGACCCTTCTTAACGTGCGGGGTTTAATTAAAATTGCTGCATAAACAAAATTTTAACATTGACCGCTGCCGTATGCCAAAAGACCGGAATGCTCAGTCGCTTTTGATTAACTTGCAGCTATGTATAATTACTTGGATGAGCTGAACCCGCAGCAGCGGGAAGCCGTGTTGCATGTAAACGGTCCCATTATGATCATTGCCGGTGCCGGCAGTGGCAAAACCAAGGTCCTGACTACCCGTATCGCCCACCTGATGGCCAATGGAGTGGATTCCTTCAGGATCCTGGCGCTTACTTTTACCAACAAGGCCGCCAAAGAAATGAAGGAAAGGGTCGAGAAGATCCTGGGGGACGGAGAAGCCCGTAATTTATACATCGGAACCTTTCACTCGGTCTTTGCCAGGATCTTGCGCACAGAAGCGCCGCGCATCGGCTATCCCACCAGTTTTACGATCTATGATACCGATGATGCCAAAAGTGTATTGAAAACGGTGATCAATGAATTGAACCTGGATGACAAGATCTACAAGCCCAATGTCGTTTACAACAGGATCTCCGCAGCCAAGAATGCCCTTGTCACTGCGGAAGAATACGCGAGTGATTATGGATTGATGCAGGAGGATGCCCGTGCCAACCGGCCTGCCATCAGCCAGATCTATTCCGCTTATGCCAAACGATGTTTCAAAAATGGTGCGATGGATTTTGATGACCTGCTTTTGCAGTTCTACCTGATCCTCAAAAACCATCCGGACGCCCTGCACAAATACCAGCACAAGTTCAGCCATATCCTGATCGATGAGTACCAGGATACCAACCCTGCGCAGTATGAGATCATCAAGCTGCTCGGTGCCATGCATGAGAATGTTTGTGTGGTAGGCGATGATGCCCAATCGATCTACGCCTTCCGTGGTGCCACCATCGAAAACATCTTGCTTTTCAGAAAAGACTACGATGATGTGAAAGTGGTCAAGCTGGAGCAGAACTATAGGAGCACGAAGGCCATCCTTCAAGTTGCGAACCAGGTGATAGGGAACAACAAGGGACAAATACCCAAGGAACTGTGGACCGAAAATCATGAGGGTGAAAAAATCCGGGTGGTGCGAACCATGACCGACAACGATGAGGGCAAGTATGTGGCAGATACGATTCAGGAGCAGAAGTTGCGCAATCATTTTTTCAACCGGGACTTTGCCGTGTTGTACCGCACCAATGCGCAGAGCCGTGCCTTTGAAGAATCCTTGCGGAGAATGAACATCCCCTATACCATTTTTGGGGGGCTCAAGCGCATCATCAATTATCCTGTGAGGGGAATCGGTAAAACATCATTGGATAAACTGATTCTCATCGCCAATGAGAAAAATATTTCTCTTTGGGAAGTGCTTACCAGAGCAGCTGAGTTCGGATTCAAGGCGGGTACATTGGAAGCCATTGAGAATTTTGTGTTGATGATCCGAAGCTTTGCCAGCATGCTGCAGAAAAGCAACGCCTATGATGTGGCTTTTCATGTGGGCAAGCAAACAGGCCTTGTGCGTGAGTTGTTCAACGACAAGAGCACAGAAGGCATGCAGCGATATGAGAACGTACAGGAATTGCTGAACTCCATCAAGGAATGGGTGGATGATAAACAGAACCGTGCACAGATTGATGAGGATGGGGTGATGCTGGATGCAGAAGAGGGAACAGGGAATAGTCTGCCGACATCCGATGACCCACAACCTGCCACCAACAACCCACTGGAAGAACCGATCCCTGACAGACCCTTGCGTGAAGATGTTTTGCTGGCAGCCTATCTGCAGCAGATCACCTTGCTGACCGATGCCGATGACAAAGATGAGCATGCGGATACTGTGAAGTTGATGACCATACATGCGGCAAAGGGACTGGAGTTTTCCTGTGTGTTTGCAGTGGGACTCGAAGAGATGCTCTTCCCCAATGCCATGAGCATCAATACCCGCGAAGAATTGGAGGAAGAAAGAAGATTGTTCTATGTGGTGATCACCCGTGCCAAACAAAAGCTCTGGATCAGCTATGCGAATACGCGTTATAAATTCGGACAGGTGGTGCAGAACGATCCCAGTCGCTTTATCAATGAACTACCGGAAGACCAGCTCGATCGTTCCTATGCGGGAGGAGGCTTTCGAAATCAGATGGGCGGACCATCCCCTTCAGAGCGTATGCGGGGATGGGGTGGCGGAGCGCCGCAGTACCAGAACAAGCCTTACTTCAATGCACCAGCGAATAAAAAAGAAGAGAAGCCCAG
>RFVQ01000262.1 GCA_009922495.1 Chitinophagia bacterium | reverse complement strand
TGATCAGGCCCTCTTCAAGGAAGGCGGTGGTGGAATCACTCCCTGGCATGCGGATCAATACTACTGGCCGTTGGAAACCGATAAAACAATCACCGCCTGGATACCACTGCAAAATACGCCCCTTGAAATGGGCCCTTTGGAATTCAGTGCTGCGAGTCACCAGATCATTGAAGGCAGAGACCTGGAGATCGGCGATGAAAGTGAACAGAAGATCGAACAGAAACTGAGGGTGACCGACTTCAAACACGTGATCGAAGCATTCGACCTGGGGGAAGTGAGCTTTCACAGTGGATGGGTATTTCATCGGGCGGGAGCAAACACAACGGATCAGACAAGAAAAGTGATGACCATCATATACATGGACAAAGACATGAAGTTGAAAGATCCCGAAAATCAAAACCAGGTGAACGACTGGCATACCTGGTGTCCCGGTGCTGAAATTGGACAAATAATCGATACCGCTATCAACCCTGTTTTGTTTTCTTATTAGGCCTAATGCTGTTTATTCAATGAAACATACATTTCTTTTTTTCGTGATCGCCCTTTGTTTCGGGCAACTGGGTTTCTCTCAAATAAATCATGTAGAACCCCTCAATTGGTGGGTGGGAATGAAGGATCCTCAGGTGCAGCTGTTGGTAAATGGCGTTGATATTGGTGAGACGGTTCCCCAGATTTCCTATCCAGGCGTAACGATAAAAGGATTTACCAAAGGGGATAGCAAAAATTACCTGTTCATCGATCTGCTCATTTCCAAAACTGCCAAGCCTGGTACCCTCATCATCCGGTTTACCCTAGATGGCAAAGAGCGTTATCGCTACAATTACTCCCTGTTGCAACGTGTGCAGGAAGGAGCTGCATTCAAAGGATTCAACTCCTCGGATGTCATTTGTTTGATCATGCCGGATCGCTTTGCCAATGGAGATTACAGCAATGATACAATAGCAGGCATGAAGGAAAACAAGATCGAAAGGTCTTTTCCCGGTGGACGGCACGGAGGTGATATACGCGGCATGATCAATCACCTTGATTACCTGAAAGAATTGGGATATACAGCCATCTGGCCAACGCCGATGCTGGAAAACAATATGCCGGCCTATTCCTATCACGGGTATGCCATCACCGATCACTATAAAGTGGATCCCCGCTATGGAACACTGGAAGAATACAAAGAGCTCTCTGCCAAGATGCGGAGCCGTGGCATGAAACTGATCTTTGATGAAGTGCTCAACCATACAGGCACCCATTACTGGTGGATGAATGATCTGCCTTTCAAGGATTGGCTGAACTATCCTGCGCCACATCCCTACACCGTTACCAATCATCGAAGAACGGTCAACCAGGATATCCATGCTTCCGAGTATGACAAATTGATCTGGAGCAAAGGATGGTTCGATAAAACCATGTCTGACATGAATGGCAAAAATCCATTCATGGCCAACTATCTGATCCAGAATACGATTTGGTGGATTGAAACGCTGCAGCTGGGCGGGATCAGACAAGACACATACGGCTATAGTGACAAGACATTTTTAAAAAATTGGAGCTGCCGTATCATGAACGAGTATCCAAACTTCAGCCTGGTGGGTGAGGAATGGAGCATCAATCCACTGATTACATCATACTGGCAAAAGGGAAAGCAGAACGCCGACGGATACTCCGGTTGTCTGACCACCGTGTTCACGAAACTATACGAAGCACTGGCGAATGATTTTGCCTATCCCGATCCAAACAATATCCTCGTGATGGCAGATAACCATGATATGGATCGATTATTCATGCAGTTGAAACAGGATCCAGCTTTGGTAAAAATGGCCCTCACCTACATATGCACCATCCGAGGCATCCCTCAACTTTTTTACGGTACTGAAATCAACATGGACAATACTCCACATCATAAGAACGATGGTATCATACGATCCGATTTTCCCGGAGGTTGGAAAGGGGATAGCATCAATGCATTTACCGGACAAGGACTGACCGATCAACAAAAAGACATGCAGGGCTATGTAAAACAATTGTTGAACTGGCGAAAGCAGCAACCGGTTATCGCAAATGGCAAGACAATGCACTTTGCTCCTTTTGACGGATTGTATGTTTATTTCAGGTATGATGAGAAAAAAACCATCATGGTGATCATGAACAAAAACAACAAAGAGACGAATGTCAATTGTGAAAGGTTTTCGGAGATCCTTGGCCAAGGATCAACCGCAAAAGATATCATGACCAATCAATTGTTTGACCTTCATCAAGGAATAAACGTGAAGCCCAAAACCACCACCGTCCTGGAAATCATCGGCACAAAATAAAACGCCTAAATCAAATCTCTCTTTCTAAAAAGATTGGTAACTATCAGGATAAACCAGGGATCCAAAGCCAGGGTCTCTGAAATTTTTCTTTACGCTTCCAAATGAATCCTGTGCATGATCCTGT
>RFVQ01000261.1 GCA_009922495.1 Chitinophagia bacterium | reverse complement strand
TATTTCAAACCGGCCAGCCTCCAACAACTGGCAGCCTGTTGTATCGATGTGGCCGAGGCAGCGCCGGATCAACCTTTTTATTATTACCATATACCCGTGTTTACCGGAGTGAGATTTCCCATGATTGAACTGATGAAGTTGTTGCACGGAAAATTGAAAAACTTTGCAGGGATAAAATTTTCCGACGATGACATCCCTGATTTTACCCAATGCATTCAGTTTGAAAATGGTCGATACGAACTTCTTTGGGGAAGGGATGAATGTCTCCTGGCTGCCTTGGCAGTGGGAGGAAGATCGGGAATAGGCAGCACCTATAATTATGCGATGCCCTTGTATCAAAAGCTCCTTGCTGCTTATGACAAAGGGGATATGAAAGCGGCAGCCTTGTGTCAATATCAATCCATTGAGATGGTATCCCTGTTGGGAAAATATGGAGGACTGGCCACCGGAAAGGCATTCATGCAGGCAGTTGGAATCGACTGTGGAAAGTTCCGGTTGCCTGTCGCCAATATGTCCGATCAGCATTATCCCTCGTTTCAGGACGACCTGAAAAAGATTGGTTTTGATCAACTCAAATCCATCTGAACTTGATTCGCAGCATTTTTTTGTGTACACTCATGATGGTTGTCACCATCTTTAAACCCTTTGCACAGTCAACAAGCATTACCAAAGACTGGCTCACCCTGGATGCATCCGGTATCTCTGATCTTCCATCAATGGGTATTGCCGGTCAATCTGCGGCCATCCATCAGAACAGGCTTTATGTTTTGGGAGGTTCTAATTTTCCTGAAGGCATGCCATGGGAAGGAGGTCAAAAAAAATATTTCGATCAGGCTTGGGCTTATCAGCTTGGCAATGAGATCAAATCGATCTCTCAGCCAACAGCGCTGAATTATGTTCAGCCCATTGCCTATGCAACATCCGTCCTGCACAACCATCAGTGGATCATCATTGGTGGTGAAACCCCCAATGGAAAAACTCGAGCTGTGAATGCAATGGATCTTTCTAATACTGCTCATCTGCAATGGGAAGCCTTTCCTGCGCTTCCCATTCCCTTGTCGAATGCGCATGGATTTGTTACCGATGAAAAATTGCACATCGTTGGAGGAGAAACAGGTAGCATAACCTCAGCAACTCATTTCGTTTTGGATCTTCGCAACCTCTCAAAAGGATGGACAACCTTACCGGATCTCCCTTATCCCGTTTCTCATGCTGTTTTGATCAAAGACCAAAAGGAGAACCGCTTGTTGCTGATTGGGGGCCGTACAAAAGTCAAGGATCAACCCAGCATATTTTATAGATCTGTCTTGTCGTTTGATCCTGTTGCAAATCAATGGCAGGAAGCTGAGCCCATTCCCTATCCACTTGCTGCAGGGACGGGTATTGTGTTGAAGGACGGATCCATGTTCGTTTTTGGAGGCGACAAGGGAACGGTCTTCCAAGAGGTTGAACATTGTATCTTGGAAGCATCCCGCTCAACAGATCCAGTTGCGATTGCTTCCTGGAATGAAAAAAGAAAAATGTTGCAGTCCGGTCATCCCGGATTTTCAAGAGAGATCCTGCAATGGAACGAAAAAAAAAGAAAATGGGAGCCAGCAGGCAAGCTTCCTTTCCCCACGCCAGTAACGACCCAGTCGCTATGCAATGAACAATATCTTATCATATCCGCTGGTGAAGTAAGAGCGGGTGTGCGTACGTCCAACTTTTACATCAAAAAAATCAAATCAGCATGAAGTTGAACATCCCATATCGCTGGTTGTTGGTGATCCTTCTTTCTGGAGTTGCCCTGCTTAACTACCTTGATCGTCAGATGATCGCTACGATGCGGCCCTCGATGCAGATCGATATCATAGACCTGCAACAAGCTACCAACTTTGGTCGGCTGATGGCTATCTTTCTTTGGGTTTATGGGGCCATGAGCGCCTTCTCCGGCATCATCGCAGACCGCATCAATCGAAAATGGCTCATCATTGGAAGTCTCTTCATCTGGTCGGCCATCACATTCTTAATGGGACAAGCACAGACCTTTGATCAGCTTTATGTATTGCGGGCACTCATGGGATTCAGCGAAGCCTTGTACATACCAGCGGGCTTGGCATTGATCGCAGATCACCACGACGATAAAACGCGATCATTGGCGATCGGTATACACATGGCTGGGATTTATTTGGGACAGGCATTCGGTGGATTTGGTTCTACCATATCCGATGCTTTTTCCTGGCAATATGCATTTATGTTCTTCGGATGCATCGGAATGGCATATGCAATCCTACTGCTCCTCCTCTTGAAAAATACTGTTCCACAGCAAGCAAAAGAATCATCAATACAAAAGGTTCCATTTACAAAGCTGCTTACTTCATTTTCTTTCTGGATCATCGTCATTTATTTTGCTGTTCCGAGTCTCCCCGGCTGGGCCATCAAAAACTGGGCGC
>RFVQ01000027.1 GCA_009922495.1 Chitinophagia bacterium | reverse complement strand
CTTCATTCTTGATGACAATATAGGGATAGGTCTTGTCATCTTTTAGGTCAATATTGTATTTTGGCCTGAATTCCTTGATCAAAGCATTTTCCAATAACAAGGCATCATGTTCAGAATGCACGATGGTGAATTCAATCCGATGGATTTGTCGGACCAATTCATGTGTTTTATAGCTGTGTTTGTTTTTGTTAAAATAAGAACTAACCCGTTTTCTGATATTCTTTGCCTTGCCTATATAGATCAAGTTGTTTTCCTGATCAAAATATTTATAGATACCCGGTGAATGGGGCAAGGTTTTTTGTGATGATATGAAGGCTGCCTGATCCATATCGGTTACCACTCAAATTTTTCTTTTGCCTCTCTGATGAGTTGTTTGTTCTGGTAATAGGCCGATGCAACCGTGAGGGAATGTCCGCTCTCCCAAATAATTTTCCTGCTGATGATTGTTTTATCAGTGATGTCTGTTCTTTCAGCATAAATGCTTTTGGGAGAGGATTGCCCAGGTTTTATGTTTACCTGAATTTTTTTCAAAGGCTGTTTGGATTTTTCATCTGCAAAATAAAGGATTGATATATTGGTGTTATCACCCTCATCCAACACTTCTTCTGCAAATTCATCTCTTGTATTTTCATTGGTAAAATCAACTGAAAACAATCCCAATGCTATTTGCTTAAAATCTTTTCCTGAAATACCCACACTGTCATGTTGATCGCCGGAAATATGGGTGATGGAAAGATTCAGTGAATCGATGTTTTTTAATTCTGCTGCTATCCAGGCCTGAACAGGGTAGTAGTTTTTATTGTTGCTATCCTCTTTGCATGAAATAAAGCTGGCAACAAAGAATAGCCATGAAAACAAAATGCGATTCATCTTGCAAAATTAAGCCAGCAGCTTAGATCGGCCTATTTTATTGTTTTGATAACCCCAACTTTGATTCCGAAATCTGTTAAGTTTTCTGTAATGGGGTATTTTTCCTTGAAGCTTGACAGGAGTTGGTACCTGAATTGTGGTCCAATACTCCATTTGTATCCACCCTTGTCGATATTCAAATTGGCTTCTAATGCTGAATTGATGTTCCAATGCCTGTTCAAGGAAGGCTCTTTGGCATAATTGCGGAGGTTGGTAGAGATCAGATAGGAATAATTCGCAAACACAAAGGTGGGTTGTACTGTAGTCGCAACTGAAAAATTCAATTTATCATTTCCAGCAACCCTGTAGTCTATTCCCAAAGGAATAGAAAGCATATAATGTTCGTTTCTTAGCGTTGCATTGGAATAACCATTTTCTGTAGTATAACTGGACAAAGCACTAATCGGAATTCTGCCAAAGGAAAGGTTGTTCAATCCGTAATTGGCAATTTCAGGAGCAGATTCAAATGCATCGATTTGGTAATGATTATAATTGGCCTGAAGACCCGCTTTTAATTGTAAGCGTTTGCCCAAGGGATAATACATGGCAGCACCCACTTCAAAGCCCATGCCAGGTTTGTGGGACACCGCATCATTCACATCCCTGGCAGTCGATGCATTGGTATTGAGTGAATAGCTGCTGTATTGGTAGGTGAGGGATGATGCCTCACCAGACAATCTTCTGTAACCCAGCGTAGGCGTTGCATAGATCTGCCACTTTGCATTTTTCCCAATCTTTCGTGCTTGCTCAATGATGTTGCCGATGGCCAGCCCCAAGCTATTTTTCTTTTCGGTTTTGGTAAGATCAGATAGTGTTATGGTGTTTTCAAGCGTAATGGGTATGGCATTGATATTGTTGTGGAAGGGAACAATGAGTTCTTTTTTGCTTTCCTCTTCAATTTGGGACTCATTGCTGACCGGTTGGATATCAATAGGGCGCTTGGCAGGTTGATAGACCAAAACATTTTTTCTATTTGACGATTCGATGAAGGTCGATGAAGGGGTGGGAGAGATCATTTTTTCTGAAGGTCTCTCTTCCATGAATTGATAGGCAGTAAAAGGTTGTGCACTTAACAATGAAGATTTTTTCTGGTGAATCAACATCACACCTGTAGTAATACCCGCGAAAATCAACAGAAACAGAGAGGCATACACCCAATTCCTGTTTGGATGCAACTCTTTCTTGATATTGCTCCAAACACGGTCTGAAGGATACAAAAGATATTGATCTGATCTTTCCTTCAGCAGCTCCTCTAATTCATCAGTTGTGTAGCGTTTCATTACCCCATCTGGTTTTCCTGTTCACACTATCCAAGGCTCACAGGTCTGAGCCAGCTTCTCTTTGGTTTTGCAGGTGTGAGAATATTCTTTTTGACCAGAACCTCCTCCAACATGCTTTTTGCCCTCGTGTATTGCGAACGGCTGGTGCTTTCCTCTATATCCAGAAGAGCGGCAATTTCCTTGTGAGAATAGCCCTCAATGGCATAAAGGTTCAGTACTGTCCGGTATCCGATGGGCAAAGATCTTATGCATTCAACGATCTGCTTGGCCTGTATGATGGCAGGTATATTGTCTTCTCTGATGACAATATTGCCCGCAAATGCCAGGTCAACATGATCATTGAACTTTTTATTCTTTTTGAGATGATTGATGCAGGTGTGAACGATGATCCGAAGGATCCAGCCTTCCAAAGAGCCGCGATTTTCATACTTGTCAATCTGACCGAAAACCTTGATGAAGCCCTCCTGAAGCATATCCTCCGCATCCTCCCTTGCCTTTGCATAACGATAACATACGGAAAGCATCTTGGGACTGAACCGATGGTACAGTTCCTGTTGCGCCGCGGCATCATGAGCAAGGCACCCCTGAAGAAGCATCTCTTCTGTCATGAGAACAAAATTGTTCTTGAAAATAAGACATTTTTTTGACTTCGGATGCTGCCTGGGGGGTGCCTTTTGTTAACGCTGTATTTCCTTGATTTAGAAGCTTCCACGCAGACTGAGCATCAGGTTTCTGCCTCCCGCAGAAAAGCCGGATGCAAAATACCGGTAGTTCAGGTCCATGATATTTTCACAGGCAACCTGCAATTGCAGGGATTTCCCAATGGAGCAACCGGCCCTCATGTTCCAGGTTTGCCAAGCCGGTGTTCCCTGGGAGGTCGTATATTGGGCATTGTCTTCCCCATCAGGGTTGTATGCATCCAATCTTTTCCAGCCATTGTACATGAAGAATAACTCCGCGTACCATTTTTGGTTATCGTAGCCGATGCTTAGTTTGCCAAAGGAAGGTGGAATATGATCAAGGGGTTTCCGCCCTGTATTGGTTTTGACCAATGCATAGCTGCCATTCAATTGTCGTTGATAAAGGGTAGTGGTAGTGTTTTTATCGACTTCAAAATTTCCTTTCACAAAACTAAAACTTCCACTGGCCTTCCAGTACTTGCCCCATCTGCCGTTCATTTCGATGCTGCCACCCAGCACCTTCGCTTTGTTGACATTCTGGCTTGCCAAAACCTGAGATTTGACATTGTAATACACAATTGAATCCTGTCCGTTCAGTTGAAAAGGTGCCTTGACGATGGCATTGCTGAAGCGGGTATGGTAGAAGGACAGCTCCATGGATAAAAAAGATCCCAAACTTTGATTCCAGCCCAAATCCAGGTTATGGGTATATTCTGGTTTTAGATTCGGATTGGGAACAACAACCTGTTTGGCTGCCGTACTGGACTCAAAGATCTTGCTGAGGTCGTCAATATTGGGTGAACGGAATCCGGAGGCATAACCCATGCGGATCCTGGAATCCTTACCTGTATTGTATATCAGTCCAATATTGCCGGTGAAGGCACTGTTTCTCTGCCTCACCTCCGTCACAGGCAATTGAAAAAATGAATTGTCGGTGATATTGGAATACAGGCTGCTGTATTGAAAACGCAATCCTTCATTCAGTACCCATTTTCCCTCCTTGATTTTGCGAAGGTGTTGCATGTAGAATGCGGCAAGGTTCATGTTGTTTTTCCCATTGGGGTAACGGGAATCCAATGCGCTTACCTGATTGGTCAGCAAATTGGTGCGGGTACCAATAGAACGAAGATCATTCGTCTGAATGTCGATCCCTGTGACGATTTCATCCTGTTTTGTTTTTCTTCTGGCATCCAACGTCAATCCGCCAACCTTTATGTTTTCCAATCTTTTGTCTAATCGGTCATATCGTTTGAATTCTCTGGTAATCCTGCTCTCTTCAATGTCTTGAAAACTGGCTACAGCATTGTACTCCTGAAAAAATCCACTGTTAGCATGATGGTTGAAATGGTAGGAAAGCATTCTTCTTTCCTGTGGACCATAATACCAGGAAGCATAGCGAAGCGATCCATTCCTTACATCCTGTAAGCGGTCATAACGGGGCACATCAGAAGAAGTTGACAACTGAAAATTCAAAACATGGCTGGTGTTTTCATTTTGCTTGAACAATATCTTCTGCAAAAAATCGGTTTGTGAATAACCCGAAAAACGTTGTAATCTGTCATTATTGTTTTTTAGAATGGTGTCTCCATTGATCCCGTCGAAAGGTTGGATATAGTAAGGCCTGGTACCAAAACCTTCAAAACCCTTCCTGTCTTTTTTGCCCATTCTCATGTCACCAAAATCACTGAAACTGAGGCTGGTCAGCGAACCCCATTTCTTGCCTCCCACATTGAAATCTGCATGGATTGTTTTTTCATTGTTGACAGAAGAATATCTTGTCAACACATTGGACGCAAGGTTGATCTTTTTCCCATCAACCGATAGTTTTGGATCTCTTGTCATCATGTGAACCGCACCACCCAAGGCATCACTTCCATACAAGGTTGAAGAGGGGCCTTGGAGCACTTCCACTCTTTCCAACATGTTTTGATCTACGGTGATGATATTTTGCAAATGCCCGGAACGATAGATGGCATTGTTCATGCGAACACCATCCACTACCAGCAAAACGCGACTCGCTTCAAAGCCACGGATAACCGGGCTGCTTCCGCCCTGCTGGCTTTTTTGAACAAATACATTGCCTGTGGACATGAGCAGGTCTCCCATGTTCTGCGCATTCGCTTTTTTGATATCCTTTGAACTGATGATATCAATTTTCTGTATGATGTTTTTTTTCTTTTCAGCAAATTTGCTTCCGGAGATTACGATCGTCTCCATTTCTTTGCTGCTGCTATCAGCCTTTTCCTGTGATCGGGTGTTGATACCCATGCACAGCAAACTGATCAGCAGCATCCATTGCTTCTGGATCATGTATACTTGTTTTTTGAATTTGAATAAGAATCTTGTCTGGTCAAATACAAAAAACATTTGGCGGAGGATGACTCCCCGGAAGGAAGGGTGGGGGAGGCAATTGGAAAGCAAGGGAGGGATGGTCAACACAAGATTTGTTGACGAAGGCGATCGAATCAAGAGTTCTTGGTCCGAAGTATTGCATTTTTTCCAGGGCTAAAAAAATATCAGAGAGGATCAGGTCGTCAGGGCTCTTGCTGTCCTTTTCAACCCAGATGGATAGCATTGTTTCTTCCTGGTCAAATATTCCCCAAGCAATAAAAAGATTGTTTTCAATGGTATAATGTTTGACATCAAACATTTCTCCCTGAATGAGCAATTCAGAACCTTTTTCTATCCAATGAACATCGTCCTTCAGCAAAACAATCTTGTGCAGGGTCTCGTTCTCCAGTCGCTCTACCATTTCATGTTTGATCCAGAGTGAATGGATGTTGAATAGAAAAGAGGCCAACAAGGGGATACCTGAAATGGCCAACAAAAAAATACTGATATTTTTTTTGTTCAACTTCATGAAGCCAATACTTCCCCTGTCATTTCAGGTGGTATGGATAGTCCCATAAAATGAAGAATGGTTGGAGCGATATCTCCCAGTTTTCCGGGTCTGACTTTCCCCTTCCATTCCTTGTCGATGATAAAGAAAGGAACAGGATTGAGGGTATGCGCTGTATTGGGTGATCCGTCATCGTTTTTCATGTAATCGGCATTGCCATGATCTGCCGTGAGGAAAACGGTATAGCCATTTTCCAATGCGGTTTCCACCACCCGTTTTACACAGGCATCAACCGTTTCAGCTGCTTTGATGGCGGCTTCCCATATGCCGGTATGGCCAACCATGTCTGCATTGGCATAGTTCAAGCAGATAAAATCAGCAGACTTGTTTTGTATCTCGGGCACAATTTTGTCGGTGAGTTCAAAAGCACTCATCTCTGGCTGCAGGTCATAGGTGGCCACCTTGGGTGAAGCAGCCATGATCCTGCTTTCTCCCTCAAAAGGAGTTTCCCTGCCGCCACTGAAGAAGAAGGTTACGTGCGGATATTTTTCTGTCTCTGCAATCCTGATCTGTTTTTTTCCATGCCTGGCCAGTACCTCTCCCAAGGTATTGGTCAGGTTGTCATTGCGGAAGATGACATGTACATTTTTGAAGGTATTGTCGTATTCCGTCATGGTCGTATAATGCAAGGACAGCGGAGTCATGCTTTGTTCTGCAATAGCTTGCTGTGTCAATACTTCCGTTATCTCCCGGCACCTGTCGGTTCTGAAATTGAAACAAATGACTGCATCGCCTTCCTGTATGGTGGCAAGTGGCGTTCCATTGTCATGGGTGATGATGACGGGCTTGATGAACTCATCGGTTACATTCGCTGCGTAGGCAGTTTCAATGGCGTTTGCGGCAGACATTGAATGAGATCCGGTGCCATGAACAAGTGCGTCATAAGCCAGTTTTACCCTTTCCCATCTTTTGTCGCGGTCCATGGCATAGTACCGCCCAGTGACAGATGCAATCTTTCCTGTGCTGACAGCAAGATGATCTTCCAGTTCCCGGATGAATCCCAATCCGCTTTTGGGATCGGTATCCCTGCCGTCCGTAAAGGCATGGATGAAAACCTCTTGTAAGCCCTGTGCCTTACAGGTATTGGTAATGGCCTTGATATGGTTGATATGGGAGTGAACACCACCATCGCTGACAAGACCCAGCAGGTGTAGTTTTTTTCCATTGTTTTTCGCGTATTGGATAGCAGCAAGTAAAGTTTCGTTCTGGGCAAATTCTCCGGTTCTGATCGCTACATTGATCCGTTGCAATTCCTGGTAAACGATCCTTCCAGCGCCTAAATTCAAATGTCCCACTTCACTGTTTCCCATTTGTCCCTCCGGCAATCCTACCAGCTCACCACAGGTAGTGAGTGTGCTGTTGGGGTATTGCTGATACAATGAGCTCACAAAAGGAACATGGGCATGCTGGATGGCATCACTGTCGGCTTTTGCCCCCAATCCCCATCCATCCATGATAACCAATATGCTTTTTTTGTTTTCCATACCCAAATTTACTTCATTTCAATCTATCTTCATTTTGCAAAAGATGCAACCTCTTTCAAAATCCAAAACCGATGAGCAAGCAAAAGGGCAATAATTACGGATTCGTATACAGTACCGATCCCCATTTTCAATTGAACGAAGAAGGAGAGCAGGTTCAAACGCTTCCACCGGAGGAACAACGCTTGCGGGTAACACTGGAAACAAAACACCGGGCAGGAAAGACCGTTACCCTGATCATGGGTTTTGTGGGCAAGGATGAGGACCGGGAAGAATTGGGCAAGAAGCTCAAGAATAGTTGTGGAACTGGGGGATCTGCGAAAGATGGTGAGATTATTCTGCAGGGGGATCACCGGGAAAAAGCAAAGGCCTGGTTGCTCAAACATCAATACAAAGTGAAATAAAAAAAGACAGGGATTACCTGTCTTTTTTTATTTATGGGCAAGTGTTGGTTACCAACCTTGTTTGGCAGCGCCGGACTTGATAGCAGCCAAAGCATTGGCTTCACTCAAAAGTGCGGTCAGCTTGTTGCCTTTTCCATCATGACCTTTGGCGATGTATCCGCCTTTGGCAGTTCTGCTGACAACAGCATCCTGCATGGGTACATTCTTTTCCTTGGTCTTTACATTGTAAGCTGTGATCGGATTTGACATGGTGATCGTTTTAATTGTTATTGATAAAGATACTAAATATCCAGTTTAGCGTATTTGGCATGTGATTCAATGAATTCTCTCCTGGGTCCAACCTCATCGCCCATCAACATACTGAAGACCCTGTCGGCTTCAGCAGCGCTTTCGATGGTCACTTTTTTCAGGGTTCTGGAGATTGGGTTCATGGTAGTGTCCCACAATTGGCTGGCATTCATCTCACCTAGACCTTTGTAGCGTTGTACGTTTACGCTGTCTTCCTTGCCACCCCCCAGTTTCTCCACATACATGCGGCGGATGTGACTACCGTCCACGTCAGCATCCGTCATGATGATCAGTTTGTGGTATCGCAGTTTGGAAAGATCAAGTGCCTTGGGGTCTTCCGGTGTTCCGATCTTCACTCCCAGTGCTGTGAACATGTTGCGGATCTCTTCGTTGTCATAGATCTTGTGCTCCATGGCTTTCTCCACGTTCAGGATCTTACCCCTGAGTGGAAGGATGGCTTGGAAGTTACGGTCACGGCCCTGCTTGGCTGTACCACCTGCTGAGTCACCCTCGACGAGGAAGAGTTCACTTTTCTCAGGGTCGCGCTCAGAGCAGTCTGATAGCTTGCCAGGGAGACCTCCACCGGAAAGTACTGTTTTTCTCTGGACCAATTCACGGGCCTTCCGGGCTGCAGCCCTGGCCTGTGCGGCAAGGATCACCTTGCTGATGATGTTTTTGGCTTCACGGGGATTTTCTTCCAGATAGGCTTCCAATACTCTTGAGACCGTGACATCCACTATGCCCATTACTTCGGAGTTACCGAGTTTGGTCTTGGTTTGTCCTTCGAACTGAGGCTCGGGAACTTTCACGGATACGATCGCACTCAATCCTTCTCTGAAGTCATCTCCTTCCACCTCCACCTTCGATTTTTCAAAGAGGCCCTGTTTCTTTCCGTATTGTTGAAACACTCTGGTGATGGCCCTTCTAAATCCGGATACATGGGTTCCTCCCTCGATGGTATTGATGTTGTTGACGTAGGAGAAGATATGCTCATTGTAGGAGTCGTTGTAGTTCATCGCTACCTCCACTGCTACATTGGATTCGGCATCATGGCCTTCCATGTAAACGACATTGGGGATGAGGGCGTTGCGCTTGCCATTCTTGTCCAGCATCTCTACAAATTCCACGATTCCCCCTTCACTGAAGAAAACCTGCTGATAGGTATTGCCCTGCTCATCAACTTCACGCAGATCATTCAAGGTGATGCGGATGCGCTTGTTGAGATAGGAGAGCTCACGCAGCCTGCCTTCCAGGATGTCCTTGTTGTATACATGACTGGTGAAAATGCTGGTATCCGGCCAGAAATGAACAATCGTTCCAGTGATATCGCTGGTACCGATTTCACGGACGGGATATTGGGGAACACCGATGGCATATTCCTGCTCAAATATTTTTCCTTCGCGGTGGACGGTCACCTGCAGCTTGGTACTCAGTGCGTTCACGCAGCTCACACCCACACCATGCAGACCGCCCGATACCTTGTAGGTATTCTTATCGAACTTACCTCCAGCATGCAGTACCGTCATGACCACTTCCAAGGCACTGCGTTTTTCCTTGTGGTGCATGCCCGTAGGAATACCCCTTCCGTTGTCTTTGACGGAAATGGAGTTGTCGGGGTGAATGGTGACAATAATGTCATTGCAATAGCCAGCCAATGCCTCGTCAATGGAGTTGTCCACCACCTCATAAACCAGGTGATGCAAACCTTTCACCCCAATGTCTCCTATGTACATGGCCGGTCTCTTACGGACCGCTTCCAGACCTTCTAATACCTGAATACTATCCGCTCCATAACCGCTGTTGGGTTGATCCAATGGCTCACTGTTTTCTGTGCTCATAAATCTTGTACCTCTTTGTTGATTTTCATTAAATTCTCGTGTCTACAAATTTACCAAATAAAGAGGGGTTCACCTCATTTGAGGAGATGAAAATGGCAGCAGTTTTTCCACATAAACCACTCATTTTTTGACAATGTTGATACAATTCCCAGCCTTGAACACCGTACCTTTGCTCCCTATGAAATTGTCGGCTCCTGTTTTGGCAAAGGGCATGGCTGATTGGACGCAGTTCGATCGGTCCCAACCCCTGTTTGCAGCAGAGAAAAAGATACCCGGAGCATGGCAATACAGCATCAAAAGGCATCCCAAAAATCCGCTGTTGATGGTGAATGAGGAAGGGACCCTTTATTATCATTATGATGAGGACAAGAACAGTCGGTACCTGGAGTTGCGGTTTTGCGTAAGCGGTCAAACCTATTGCAGTCACCCCAACAACCATTGTGAGGAATGCAAACTGAACAGCCAGGCACAATGTGTGGAACAATCCGGTACCCTTGATTTTCTTCAATTTCGTTTTGAACCCATCCATCTCACCCACCTGATCAGGAGCGAGGGGGTGAATTCTGAAACGGATGCCATCTTGCAATTCCGCTACAGGCATACCTTTTCCAAACCCATCCAGATCACCGGAAGAATCCGGCATACCCTTGATTCAATACTCAATCACCGATACCAGGACGCAGTAGAAAATATTTTCATCAATGCGCAGACACAGATTCTCCTGCTTTACACGCTGGAATCTGTCAGTTCCCTGAAGGAGGATGAAGTCCCCGCCTGTAAATTCCTGTCCTATCAGGATGAAAGGGAAAAGATCATTCGTGCTCGGGAGATCCTCTTGTCACATATTGGTGATCCCATCACCATCAAGGAACTCAGCAGGAAAGTAGCCATCAACGAATGCTACCTCAAGAAAGGATTCAAGGTGATGTTCGGGACCACCATATTTGATTTCTACCAGGATCAGCGCATGGAGCATGCCCGTTATCTTTTGTATGAAAAGGGTCTTACTGTATCTGAAGTATCAGCGCAATTGGGCTATTCATCCATCTCTCATTTTTCCACTGCATTCAAAAAGCATACCGGCTTGAAGCCTTGTGAATTGCTCAATCGTTGATTTACCATTTCATCCTTATTTCCTACTATTTCTGTCACTCAACTGTCAGATTTTACTTTTGATGCCTCATCTGACAATTCCATGATATTGTTCCCTCTTCATTGATTCAATTTTGCAACCAATAGAAGAAATGAGGTTGCTGAATACTTTTTTGGGATTGTTTTTGTCGACGCTAGTTGCAGCACAGCAGCAAGCAGATACACTGGGTTCCCGGACCATGGACGAAGTGGTGGTCACAGCCACCCGTACCCCCCGACTGATGGGAAACCTTGCCATCCCGGTAAACATCATATCCTCCAAAACCCTTTACCAGAGCGGTTCTTTGCGTTTGCATGATATTCTCGCAGAGCAAACGGGTATTAACATCATTGAAAATTTTGGGAAAGGAGTACAGGTACAGGGACTCTCATCGGAATATACGTTGATACTCATTGATGGTGAACCCCTCATTGGCCGGACAGGAGGTGTATTGGACCTTTCCAGGATTTCTGTTAGAAATATCCGCAAGATTGAAATTGTGAAAGGACCCTCCTCGAGTTTGTATGGCTCAGAGGCAATGGGTGGCGTCATCAACATCATCACCGATCGTGCCGGACAAAACAAATCAGATGTATCATTGAGATATGCCAGGTTCAACACATTGGATGGAGGTTTTAATTTCTCCAGGAAGATGGACAAAACCGATTGGCTTGCCTCCTTCAATTACAATCGTTCCTCTGGATACAGCCTCAAGCCCAACGCACAACAGCAAACTGTGGAACCTTTCTGGCGTTCGGTTCAGCAGGTCAGTATTGGCCATCAATTCAATGAAAAATGGAAAGCCGGAGCTTCTTTGCGAAGGAATTTATCACAGATCGACAATACCATTGTTGTTCAGAACCAAGGGGCTTCCATTCTTTCAAAGGGATATGAACGAAACGAAGAATACAATTTCACACCCTATCTAAATTACCAGGCTTCCCCCCAATTGAAAACGGTGCTGAGGGCTTATCTGACTGGATTTGACGCTCGACAGGAATTATCAGTCAAGAATGTAGTCGGTAACTATGATGATCGGTTCCGCCAAAGTTTCCATCGTTTGGAAAACCAGACCGACTGGCAGATCAGAAAGCAATCCGCCTTTACCATTGGAGCAGGAAACATCCTGGAAACAGTTGCGTCCAATCGCTATGACTCTTTGTCGACAAAACGCAGCAACAATATTTCATACTTGTTCCTTCAACACGAAGAGACCATTTCTCCCAAACTCATGCTTGTCGCAGGTTTTCGGTATGATGCGAACAAAGCATATGCCTCTGTTGGCAGTCCTAAACTCGCTCTTCAGTACCGTTACAACGATAATTTATCCTTCAATCTTTCCTATGGGCGCGGTTTCAAAGCACCAGATTTCAGACAGCTTTACCTGAATTTCACCAATCTTGCGGCAGGCGCCTACTCCGTTTTTGGTTCAGAGGTGGCTGTTGGCGAACTCAGCCGTTTGCAAAGCCAGGGCTTGATTGAACAGGTAAGCGCTCTTGCTTCCCGGTTATCCGCACTAAAGCCTGAAATCTCCGGTGGTTGGAATGGCGGACTGAAATACAAATCCGGTAAAAATCTTTTGGTCACCCTGAATTTGTTTCGCAATGATCTCAGGAACATGATCCTGACAGATATCATTGCCATCAAGAAAAACGGCGGACAGATATATTCTTATTTCAACTTGAAGGAAGCGCTCACACAGGGCTTGGAATTCAATGCTGACAAGCAGTTCAAGCAACTCAGCATCAGGGTGGGGTATCAGTTTCTTCATACTGCTGACAAGGAAGTGACGGATGCGATCCGGTCTGGTAAAATTTTTGCCAGAAGCCTGGAAACCGGATTGGCCAACAGAATGAAATTATCGGAGTATGGAGGTTTGCCCAATCGTTCCAGGCATACCGCCAATATCAAGCTTGGTTATGAAACGCCCAAGGAACAATTCCTCACCCTACGAGCCATTTACAGAAGTCGTTGGGGAACTTTTGATGCCGATGGCAATGGTTTGATCAATCGTGATGATGAATATGCCAGCGGTTACGTACAAGTCAATGTGAGCGCTGGCTTCCCCATTGGCAAGCGGTTGAAGTGGATGATGGGTATAGACAATCTTTTCAATTACAAGGACATCATCAACCTGCCTGGCAATCCCGGCCGGAATGGGTACATGGATTTACAATTCACTTTTTAAACAATAAAAAAAAACAAGCAATGAGAAGTACAAGGATCATCGGAGGAATGTTTTTGGCCATGGCAATGTTTCAGGCCTGTGAAAAGAATGAAACAACACAGCCGCAATCAACACTGGTGCAGAAAACCATTGCAAACATTCCGGCAGACACGATCGTAGGTTTGGTGAATGGCCAGCCTGTAGGAGCGGGGAAGTATACTTTCTACAGCCTTGAAAGCAATTCACTGGTTGCATCATCCGACTCCAATTCATTGAAATGGGACATTGGCATGAGAGGAACTGCCATCATCACGAATGGTGGTAACAGCGGTCCGGGTGCAGGAGGAGCATTTGTTTATGTAGGCACTTTTGATGAGTTGAAGACCATTCCTGCGGACTCCGTTTTCAGGAAGGACAATGCCCCTGTTTCCTATGCAATACCCTTGGGCAGCAACAAAGGATGGTATGTTTACAATCCGATCACAACCCTGATTACACCTGTACCCGGTCGTGTATTGGTCATCAAAACAGCATCCGGAAAGTATGCCAAAGTAGAGATCCTGAACTATTACAAGGGAGGCGTAACCCCCGATGCTACCGCCTCTGATGCCGATAAATTGACCAAGCAGCGTTACTATACCTTCCGCTACTCTTATCAGGGGAATGGAAGTACCAGCTTCCAGTAAGCGCAAAGGCAAGCATTTGCATTCGGGTTTGAAAACAGGAAAAGGCAAGCACTCCGCTTGCCTTTTCCATTTATCCTTATGCCCCAAACCCTTTATCTTTGCACCCTTTAGAATCAATATGCAGGCCAATTACAGAGAATACGAACATTTGAATCTCCCGGCATTTGAAAAGATGATGCTGGAGACATGGGATAAGGAAGATGCTTTTGCGAAAAGCATCAGCAACCGCAATGATGCAAAACCATTTGTTTTCTATGAAGGCCCCCCCAGCGCCAATGGTATGCCGGGCATACACCATGTCATTTCCAGAACCCTTAAAGACCTGGTATGTCGGTATAAAACCATGAAAGGTTTTCAGGTCAAGCGCAAAGGTGGTTGGGATACCCATGGTCTCCCAGTTGAGTTGGGAGTGGAAAAAGAATTGGGGATCACCAAAGAGGATATTGGCAAGAGCATAACCATTGAAGAATACAATGCCAAATGCCGAGAGGCGGTATTGCGGTACAAAGACAAATGGGACGAGATTACCCAAAAAATGGGCTATTGGGTAGACCTGAAGAATCCCTATATCACTTTTGAAAATGACTATATTGAATCACTTTGGTGGTGCCTGAAAAGATTGTATGACAAGGGACTTTTGTATGAGAGTGTCAGCATTCAACCCTATTCCCCGGCTGCAGGAACAGGCCTTAGCTCACACGAGTTGAACCAGCCCGGAACCTACAAGGATGTAAAAGATACTTCTGCAGTGGTCATGTTCCGTTTGGATGAATCGGCCAACCTTGATCATCCCCATCTCAAAGGCCTCACAAGTGTTGTCAGGAATGGAGCTCCCGTTTATTTCATGGCATGGACGACCACTCCCTGGACACTGCCCTCCAACCTGGGCCTTACCGTGGGACCCAACATTGAATATTCCCTGGTAGAAACATTCAATCCTTACACCGGTGATCCCATCAATGTGATCCTTGCAACCCCCTTGTTATCCAAGTATTTCAAAGAGGAAGCAAAGACGATATCAGCAGATGAATACAAGGCAGGTGATAAACTGATCCCTTGGGAAGTATTGACTGTATTCAAAGGTTCTGCCATAGAAGGATTGTATTATCAACCCTTGATGCCTGCTGCTGCCAACTCCTTGGATCGCATAAAAGAAATAACACCTGAAGCAGATCCCTTCAAAGTAGTAGTGGGTGATTTCGTTACCACAGAAGACGGTACAGGTATTGTTCATACGGCACCTGCATTTGGTGCAGATGACTACAAAGTGGGCAAGAAAAACAATCTTGGTATTTTGACGCTGGTTGACCGTGAAGGAAAGTTTGTAGACGGAGTAGGTGAATTCAGCAATCGCTATGTAAAGAATTACAAGAACGAAGAAAATTATGCAGACGTCAATGTTGACATCTGTGTGCAGCTGAAGAAAGAAGGCAAGGCCTTCAAAGTTGAAAAATACGAACACAATTATCCCCATTGCTGGCGTACCGATAAACCCATTTTGTACTATCCATTGGATGCCTGGTTCATTCGCACCACTGCCTTGAAGGACAGGATGGTGGAGTTGAACAAAACCATCAACTGGAAACCCAAATCGACCGGAGAGGGAAGGTTTGGCAATTGGTTGGAAAACATGGTCGACTGGAACCTGAGCCGCAGTCGTTTCTGGGGAACCCCCCTTCCCATTTGGAGAACCGAAGATGGAACAGAACAAGTTTGCATCGGTTCTGTGGATGAACTGAATGCAGGCATCCGCAAGGCGGCAGCAGTGCTGGGTGGCACTGTCAATGCCGCTTTTGTCAAAGATGGATTAAAAGACTTGCACAAGCCTTTTGTGGATGATGTAGTGCTGGTCAGTGATAGCGGAAAACCCATGAAGCGTGTTCCGGATCTGGTGGATGTATGGTTCGACAGTGGGGCCATGCCCTATGCACAATGGCATTATCCTTTTGAGAACAAGGAAATGATTGACAAAGGGGAAAGTTTCCCTGCCGATTTTATTGCAGAAGGAGTGGACCAGACAAGGGGTTGGTTCTATACCCTGCATGCTTTGGGAGCTTTGTTGTTTGATTCTGTTGCCTACAAGACCGTTGTATCCAATGGATTGGTGCTGGACAAGAATGGCAACAAGATGAGCAAGCGCCTGGGCAATGTGGTGGATCCATTTGCCACCATTGATACTTATGGTGCGGATGCCACAAGATGGTACCTGATCACCAACGCATCGCCATGGGACAACCTCAAATTTGATATTGAAGGAATCAAGGAAGTACAAAGGAAATTCTTTGGTACGCTTTACAATACGTATCAGTTTTTTGCTCTTTATGCCAATGTAGATGGATTTTCTTTCAAAGAAGCATCGATCCCATTCGCAGAAAGACCTGAGATCGATCGCTGGATCTTGTCCAGTTTGCAAAGCCTGATCAAGGAAGTGAACCGACACATGGATGATTATGAACCCACCATGGCAGGCAGGGCCATTGATCAGTTTGTGGATGAGCTGCTCAGCAACTGGTATGTCAGGCTTTGCAGGAGAAGATTCTGGAAAGGGGAATATGGTACAGACAAGATCAGTGCCTATCAGACGCTCTATATCTGTCTGGAGACGGTTGCCAAGCTTAGTGCCCCGATCTCTCCGTTTTTTACGGATGCAATTTTCAGGAACCTGAATGCCGTAACAGGCAAAGAAAATGCAAGCTCTGTTCACCATGCCGATTATCCTGTAGCGAATGAGGAATGGATCGATCTGGCTTTGGAAGAAAGAATGTCGATGGCCCAGGAATTGTCATCGCTTGTATTGTCCATTCGCAAGAAAGTGAACATCAGGGTTCGTCAACCCCTTCAAAAAATGTTGATCCCCATCAGTGGAGAGTCGATGAGGGCACAATTGCAAAAAGTGGAAGACTTGATTCTTTCTGAAGTGAATGTCAAGCAAATGGAGTATTTGCCGGCAGACAATGATTTTATCCGAAAGAAGATCAAAGCCAATTTTGTGATCCTGGGCAAGAAATTAGGAGCGAAAATGAAGGCTGTGGCATCGGTCATCGCTGCCATGGAACAAGAAGCCATAAGGAAATTGGAAGCGGAAGGCAAAATAGAGATTCAGGTAGAGGGTGAAGCCATTGAGATCCTGAGGGAAGAGGTCGATATCCAAAGTGAAGATGTACAGGGATGGATGGTAGCATCCAGAAATGCCTTGACGGTAGCCTTGGATGTTACGGTAACGGAAGAGCTGGAACAGGAAGGCAATGCCCGTGAGCTGGTGAACCGAATCCAGAAAATGCGAAAAGACATGGACCTGGAATTGACCGACAGGATTTTGGTGGAGGTGCAATCAGAAATGAGCCTGGATGCTGCATTTAGTCGATATAATACCTATATTTGCGCCGAAATTTTGGCTGATCGTCTGATCATCCAGCCAGGGCTTTCTGAGGGGGTTGAAAATGAGATAAATGGTAAAACCCTGAAAATCAACGTAATAAAACAAGCATAAGCATCATGGCAACAAAGAAACCAGCACCCAAGAAAGCAGCAAAGCCTGCCGCTAAACCAGCCCCTGCAAAAAAAGCTGCACCGGCTGCAAAATCTTCTGCTTCAAAATCAGTTGCCAAGAAAGCTGCGCCAATAAAGAAAGCAGCCCCTGCAAAAAAAGCTGCACCGGC